>JAFAIY010000357.1 GCA_019236485.1 Comamonas sp.
GCTCTGGATTTGAAAGCGCCTGCTGCAGACGGTGCAAGCGCTGCGGGGCGAAAGGATGGCAATGCCTATGCTGTGCACGGCGCACGCGTCATGGCGCTGTTCGGCGACTCCATCACCACCGACCATATCTCGCCCGCGGGTTCCATCAAGGAGAGCTCGCCGGCGGGCAAGTGGCTGCTGGAGCATGGCGTCACAAAAGCCGATTTCAACAGCTACGGCTCGCGGCGCGGCAATCATGAGGTGATGATGCGCGGCACTTTCGCCAATGTGCGCATCAAGAACCTGATGATTCCCGCTCTGGCCGACGGTTCGCGCGAGGAGGGCGGGGTCACGCTCTACCACGATGGCCAGGGCCAGTCCGAGAAGCTGCCTATCTACGACGCGGCCATGAAGTACCAGGCCGCGGGCCGTGCCACCGTGGTGCTGGCCGGCGAGGAGTACGGCACGGGCTCCAGCCGCGACTGGGCGGCCAAGGGCACCCAGCTGCTGGGCATCAAGGCCGTGGTGGCGCGCAGCTTCGAGCGCATCCACCGCTCCAACCTCGTGGGCATGGGCGTGCTGCCGCTGCAGTTCAAGGGCGACGACAGCTGGCAGAGCCTGGGCCTGACGGGCGAGGAATTCATCGACGTGGTGCCTGCCGCCGATCTGGCCCCGCAAAGCGATGCCGAGCTGCGCATCACGCGCGCCGACGGCAGCAAGCAGTCGGTGACTGTCAAGCTGCGCATCGACACGCCCATCGAGGTCGACTACTACCGCCATGGCGGCATCCTGCCTTATGTGCTGAGGCAGTTGCTCGTGCAGTAAGCGCGGCGGCCCGGCGCTGCTCACGCCGGGCCGATTCTCTTGTATTGCCGTGCTGGGGCCGGTCACGGGCTGGGCGGCGCTGCCTGCGGTCTGGATCAAGGGCAGTGCGAGGGAACGCAACCTAGGGAAGCGGTCGCCGACCACCGTCTCGATTTCTTAATATCGCCAGGCGCGCAGGGCAAGCGCACCGGATATCGGGAACAACAGAGGGAGGTCAACCATGGCAGCAAGCACCGTAGTCATCACAAAACTTATCGGCCAGGCATGGATTCGCCACCCTGACGGTTCGCTCACGGCCTTGAGCGAAGGGGTGCGCATTGCTGCCGATGCCGAAGTCGTGACGGCCTCGGGCAGCTCCGTGCAGCTCCAGGCCGACGGCCAACCCCCGCTGACCGTAGGCGAGGGCCAGGACACGGCGCTCACGCAAGAGCTTTTCACTTCCGCGGAGCCCAGCGAGGCCGCCGTGGCCCGGCCCCCGGACAAAACGGCCGAGGCCTTGATCGCGGCCCTCAACCAAGGGCAGGACCCCTTCGAACAGCTCGACCCCACGGCCGCAACGCTGACGGGTGGCGGCGGTGGTGGCGGCTCTTTTGTGCGCTTGATCAGCGTGCTGGAAGCCACGACGCCCCTGGATCTGGCCTACCCGCGCATAGGCGTGCCCGCGGTGGAAACCGTTGCCCTGGGCGGTGCCGTGGCGCAAGCACCGGCTTCGGAGCCGGGCCCGGTGCCGACACCTGCTCCGAGTCCGGAGCCAAAGCCAGGACCCGAGCCGCATCCAGAGCCACAGCCGCAACCCGAACCGCAACCCGAG
This sequence comes from Comamonas sp., assembly GCA_019236485.1. Lineage (GTDB taxonomy): Bacteria > Pseudomonadota > Gammaproteobacteria > Burkholderiales > Burkholderiaceae_C > Comamonas. The sequence continues at coordinate 1,616 of JAFAIY010000357.1, forward strand.
CCGCAGCCGGAGCCCGAACCACAGCCGGAGCCCGAACCGCAGCCGGAGCCCGAACCGCAGCCGGAACCCGAACCGCAGCCGGAACCCGAGCCCGAGCCCGAACCGGAACCGGAACCACAGCCGGAACCCGAACCCGAGCCGCAGCCGGAACCCCAGCCCGAGCCACACCATGGCACGCCACAGGTAAAGATCTCGGCCGGAGACATCGATAGCAGCCATCGCCAGGTCGAAACCAAAATCACGGTTGGCTCGACGGTGATCATCATCGATGGAGGCAAGCCTGGCTCCATCTCCGGAGGCGGTTCCGTCATTCCGGTGAACGACCCGCATAGCAACGGCAATGTGGGCAATAGCAACAAGGCGGACCTGCTGGTCTTGCGCGAGGACTTCCGCGGCTATGGCCCCAATCCGGTCATCATGGGGCAGCGCGACGACTTTGTTTTTCTGCAGGGCAGCCCGCAGGACTATGTGATCCACCTCGGACCCGAGAAGGGCAGCGGAAAGAGCTGGGACGGCGATGTCACGCAAAACGGCGTCAAGATCACACTGAACCATATTGCCGGAATCATCTTCGGCGATGGCACGGTGATAGGCCCTCAGGTGACCACGGAGACCAAGGTCATCGGTTTCGATCTGCAGGACATCCATGTCTCCGCGAGCCTGAGTGACGGCGCGGCCGGCGAACATCTGTCCGGCATCATCCTGACCGGCGTGCCTAACGGGGTCAGCATTGACGGTGCCAGCAAGCAGGCCGATGGCAGCTGGCTGATTGCGAACTCGCAAGGAATGAATACCGGTGATCTTGTGCTCAAGGTCACCGTGCCGGTGGGGACGGAGCCGTTTGATATCAAGGCCCAGGTGCATCTGCTCGATGACCACGGAGTGGTGGTGAAGAGCGACGACGCTTTTGCGCATTTCGGCGAAGCGACGGCCGTGGCGCATGCTCTGGCTTCGCTGCTTGCCGATGACGATCTCGGCGGCAGCCTGCATGAGTCTGTGGCCCCCGTACCGCACGATCCGGCTCGGCCGGAGGCCGGCGATCAGGGCGGGGCGCACGGCACCACGCCTGCCGAGGCCGTCACACCGGGCGCCGGTCTGCATGCGGATGCGCGCGACAGCCTGCCGCCTGCGGCCCCGCAGCCTGCAGAGGAGGGCGCGGCTGCAGCCCGGCAGCCGCTGCAGATTGCCGACATTCTGGAGGACCGCACCGCTCAGGCCGACGTTCCCCTGCCAGCAGCGCCCGGTGGACAGGCGCGAGCTGCCGATGCCAAGGGTATCGCCGCGCCCGCGTCATGGGAGGTTCCTGCGGTGACGGAAGAGCAGCAGAAACTGGCGGCCGACCTGCTGGTCCAGGGCCAGGGCAGTGCTTTGCCGCACTGAAAACCGGCGGCCGCTTGCGTTGCGGGTGCAGGCGGCGTAGCCATGCTCCGGGGCCTGCAATCTGGAAAAAACCTATGACCACAGCTCTTGGCAAACATGGTCTCGAATGGCAGGAGTGGATACTCAGAAATCTGTCCCGACAATGCACGCCTCACAGCATGTTCGAGCGCATGGTTTCCCGCGTATGGACCGGTGCAGATGCGGCCGCCGCTTTGGACGCAGGACTGGCCGAGCTGGGCATGGGCCAGGTCTGGCGCACACCGCTGCCGGAAATCCGCCTGTCGCCCGATGGGCCGGTCAAGGTTCTGGGCCAGCTTGAGCGTCCCCATGCCGTGCTGATGGACGGCTTGCTCAGCCGGCAGGAGTGCCTGGAGTTGATCGCCTATGCCGAGCACAA
>JAFAIY010000065.1 GCA_019236485.1 Comamonas sp.
CTGGATCTATATCTCGTTCCCGGCCATGAAAAAAGCCACCGCGGCAATGCCGGGTGGCTTTGGGCTTGTGAGCCTGGTTGATTACTTCAGATCGTCGGTAATCACGCGGATGATGCGCTGACCGTTGGCGGAAGTGTCGGGCTGGCCTTGCTCGTTGAGCACGCTGACCTGGGACTTGTCGCCCTGGCCCTTGACCAGAATCTGGTACTTGACGGGGGCGGCGGCTTCCTTGCCGCGGCTGAAGATCTTGCTGAAGAAGCCCTTGGTCTCGGCCTTGGCGTTGGGGTCCACATAGCGCACGTAGTAGACGCCGCGGCTGCGGTCGCGGTCTTCCACGGTGAAGCCGGTGCGGTCCAGTGCCACGCCGACGCGGCGCCAGGCGCGGTCAAAGCCTTCGTTCATCTGCAGCACGGGCACGCCGTTGACATTGTCCATGCGTGCGCCACCGCTGCTGCTCACGGCGGCAGCCTGGTCGGCCTTGGCCACGGCGCTGGCCTGTTCCTCGCTCACGCCGAGCTTGATCATCATGCGGCGCAGGAATTCGGTTTCCAGCTCGGGATCGCGCGCGCGCGGCTGCCAGATGGTGTTGTCCTTCTGGCCGCTGGTGTAGACCTCTTCCATGCCGCGATGGGTCACGTAGATACGGGTCTTGCCGTCGGGCTCGCGCTCCAGACGGGTACGGAACTTGTCGCGCTCGCTGGTGGAATACAGCGAGTCGAACACCTTGCCCAGGCTCTTGCGGATGATGTCCTGCGGCAGCTTGGCGCGGTTTTCGGCCCAGTCGGTTTCGAGAATGCCGAGCTGGCGGTCTTCCATCGAGTAGATGAAGCCATTCTCGAGCCAGAAGTCGCGCACCGGCTCCCAGAGCTTGTCGGCAGCGCGGTCCACTACCAGCCAGTGTTCGGCGCCGTCGCGCTCGACGCGCACGTCGCCGATCTTGTTGGTGGCGGTATTGTTGTCGGTGGGCTTGGCAGCCTTGGCATTGGCTTGCATGGCTGCCGCAGACACGACGCCGCCAGGGACGGTGTAGCGCGAGTCTTGCGACAGCTGCGTCAGATCCGGAGGAACCTCGAGGGAAGGGGCTTGATTCTTGCCCGCACTCTTGTAGTCGATCTTGGTTTCTTGGAACGTGGTCGTGCAGGCAGACAGGCCCAGCGCGATGCTGAGCAGGCCCAAACGTGCTGTTTGTTGTTTCACGCGGATTGTCCTTGGGTAGCGTTCAAGCTATATGCGAAAAACCGCTAGCTTAGCGCAACTCGATCAGAGAACGCCAACTTTACGCAGAGCAGCTTCGACAACGGCTTCGTATTGCTGGCTCAGCTGCGTCATGGGCAGGCGCAGCGTGGGGCCGCACAAACCCATGCGTGTCGCTGCCCATTTCACCGGAATGGGATTGGCTTCCACAAACAGGCTCTTGTGCAGAGGCATGAGCTGGAACTGGATTTCCATGGCGCGCTTGATATCGCCGGCCAGCGCGGCCCGGCAGAGTTCGCTCATCAGGCGCGGAGCCACGTTGGCCGTCACGCTGATATTGCCGTGGCCGCCGCAGAGCATCAAGGCCACGGCGGTCGGATCATCGCCCGAGTACACGCCAAAGCCTGCGGGCACATCGCGGATCAGCCACTGTGCGCGTTCGATATTGCCGGTGGCTTCCTTGATGCCGATGATGCCGGGGATCTGGGCCAGGCGCAGCACGGTGTCATGCTGCATGTCGGCGACCGAGCGGCCGGGCACGTTGTACAGGATCACGGGCAGGTCGCCGGTGGCTTCGGCAATGGCCTTGAAGTGCTGGTACTGGCCTTCCTGCGTGGGCTTGTTGTAGTAGGGCACGACCTGCAGCTGGCTGTCCGCGCCGACCTTCTTCGCGTACTTGGCCAGCTCTATGGCTTCGTGCGTGCTGTTGGCGCCGCAGCCGGCCATGATGGAGACGCGGCCCGCGGCCTGCTCCACTGCCACGCGAATGATCTCGCAGTGCTCTTCCACATTGACGGTGGGCGACTCACCCGTGGTGCCGACCACACCGATGCAGTTGGTGCCCTCGGCCACATGCCAGTCGATGAGTTTGCGCAGCGCCGGGTAGTCGACGCTACCGTCTTCGAGCATGGGCGTAATCAGGGCAACAATGCTGCCAGTGAGAGCAACGGTGGGTGATGTCATATCCGCAATCAGAAACGGGAAAGGTTCATTCTACAAACAGGCTTGCCCGGCAGTCCCGGGTTTGCCGGTCTCCATGGCGGGCAAATGCCAGTTTTTGACGATATGTTGTCAATAAATGACGATTTGTCGAAATTGTTGATTTGAGTGCGTCGGATTGTTGCGTTGGTGGAGTGGCTGTTCGCCAGCTTGTGAGCCATCTCCGCCAGGTCGATGCCCCGCAGGCCAGCAGCACTTTGCAGGCAGGCTCGGCAAATCCGGTGTGGAATGTCGAGGCGCTGCAGAAGGCGCTCAGGGCTGCAGCCGGGCCGGCGCCGCCGCCTCGCCGGGCCTGATGGCCGCAATGCGCTGGACCACGCGTTCGGGCTGGTCCAGAACGCCGTGTTCGTAGGCCACCACGGTCCAGCCCTTGCAGACTTCGAGCAACTCGCCGGGGGCGAGCAGAAAGTCGGGGCGTGAGGGCTTGCCATAGGCTTCGTTACCCTGGGCAAAGGTTTCGTAGAGCAGCACGCCGCCGGGCCGGACGCTGGCCAGAATCTGCGGCCACAACGGGCGCCAGAGATAGTTGGTCACCACCACGCCGTCAAAGCTGCGGCCGGCCAGAGGCCAGGCCTGGTTTTCGATATCGGCCCGGATCGCCTGGCCCAGGTCTGCTACGGCCTCAATAGCGTCCTGCGCTTTGTCGACGCCGGTTACGGTGTGATTTTGTGCATGAAGCAGCCGCATATGGCGACCCAGGCCGCAGGCCAGGTCCAGCACGTCTCCGCCGGGGCGAACCAGGTGGGCAAAGCGGACAATCCAGGCGGAAGGCGCTTGCGCGCCATGGGTATGAGGCAGCGTAGCGGCCTTCATGGGTATAGGGCAGGTCATCTTGCCGAAAACTATAGCAGCGCCATGCGGCCGGGCTCGTTGGCTCAATGCGGCTTCACATCGTCCTTGAGCGCGGCCAGCGCCATGTCTTCGACCAGGCCCGGCGCGAGCAGCTTCATGAAGCGGCCCAGCTTGCCCTTGGCGCTCATCACCACCTCGCGCTGGCGGCGCTCCATGCCGGCAAGTATGAGGCCCGCGCATTCCTGCACGCTCATGGCGCCGTCCTCCTTGAGGCCGCTGACGCCCGCGGCCTCGCCCTTGGCGTTGTAGCCATGGTAGCGGATGCGGGTGTCCACCACGCCGGGGTAGGCCGTGGTCACGCTCACGCCTGCGGGCTTGAGCTCTATGCGCAAGGCCTCGAAGAAGCCGGTCATGGCAAATTTGCTGGCGCTGTAGGCCGTGCGCCCTGGCACGCCGATCAGGCCGGCCAGCGACGACACGGCGACGATGGAGCCCCGGCTGGCCTTGAGCTGGGGCAGGGCAGCATGGGTGCACCAGACGCTGCCCCAGAGGTTGATGCGCATCAGCCGCTCATACCAGCCCAGGTCTTGGGCGCTGACCTCTTCGAAGAGTGCGTGGGCGGACATGCCGGCGTTGTTGATCAAGGCGTCGAGCCCGCCGAACTGCTGGACGGCGCCGGCAATCAGCGCACGGCATTGGGCTTCCTCGGCGACGTCGGTGGGCTGCACCAGCACCTGGGCGCCCAGCGCCAGGCATTGTTCGGCCACGGCCTGCAGGCGGGGCACATTGCGCGCCGCCAGTGTCAGCTGCAGCCGGTCTTTATGGGTTTGCGCCAGCTGGCGCGCCATCTCGGCGCCTATGCCGTCGGAGGCGCCGGTGATCACGATACGGGGCATGGAAACTCCCGGCCATGCCGCCCGGGCCGGGTGGCGCAAGGCTTAGAAGCAGGCCCAGACATGGTCAGCCAGTGTGACCATGAATTCAGGTTGCAGATACAGGGCAAACACGGTCAGCAACACCGCCAGCACGGCGCTCCAGACCAGTGCACGTTGCCACAGCTTGAGTTGCATGGCGTTCAGGCCGGCTGGGCCGCGGTGCCGCGCGCGATGGGAGTCTCGCGCACGGGCAGGTTGACGATGGCCGCAAAGACGCCGAGCGCGATCGACAGATACCAGACCATGTCGTAGCTGCCGTTGAGGTCATACAGATAGCCGCCCAGCCACACGCCCATGAAGCTGCCGATCTGGTGGCTGCAGAACACAAAGCCGCCCAGCATGGACAGATGCTGCACGCCAAAGACCTGGGCGATGGTGGCATTGGTCAGCGGCACGGTGGAAAGCCAGAGGAAGCCCATGGCGGCCGAGAAGATATAGACCGACCAGGGCGATAGCGGTGCCAGCAGAAAGGCGATGGTGGCGGCCGAGCGCAGGCTGTAGATGCCAGACAGCAGATAGCGCTTGGGCATCTTCTGGCCCAGATTGCCGGCCAGATAGGTGCCAAAGATGTTGAACAGGCCCACCAGCGCCAGCGAGTAGCTGGCTACCTGGGGCGCCATGCCGAAGTCCTTGAGATAGCTGGGCATGTGCACGCCTATGAACATGACCTGGAAGCCGCAGACGAAATAGCCGGCCGTGAGCAGCAGAAAGCTGGGGTGGGTCCAGGCCTCCTTCAAAGCCTGTCCCACGGTCTGCTCGCGCTTCATGGCTGCGCCGCCGTTGAAGCCGGGCTCGCGCAGGCCAAAGGCCAGGCCCGCGATCAGCAGCGCGAACACAGCCAGGATCAGCAGCGCATTGGACCAGTTGAAGCTGGCGATCAGCGCGCCTTCCACAGGCACCATGAAGAACTGGCCGAAGGAGCCTGCGGCCGCCGTCACGCCCATGGCCCAGCTGCGCCGCGCCGCTGGAATCTGGCGCCCCAGCACGCCGTAGATCACGGCATAGGTGGTGCCGGCCTGGGCCGCGCCGATCAGGACGCCCGCCGTCAGGATGAATAGCGTGCTGGTGGGCGACAAGGCCATGCCGGCCAGGCCCAGCGCATACAGAACCGATCCGCCGACCAGCACCTTGAAGGCGCCCAGCCGATCGGCCAGCATGCCCACGAAAATGCCCAGCACGCCCCAGGAGAGGTTTTGCACGGCGATGGCCAGGGAAAAACTCTCGCGCGTCCAGCCCATGCTTTGCGTGATGGGCTGCAGCCACAGGCCGAAGCCATGGCGTATGCCCATGGACAGGGTGACGATGGCGCCACCGCACAGAAGAATCTGCGCCATGGACATGGGGGCTGGTGCGGTCTTGCTTGTCATGTCTGCCTTGAATCCGGTTGGAACGCAACTTTAACGAAACAAGTTGTTTTGCGGGTAGCAAGGTCGTCGCGTAAGCGGCAGGCTGAGCTGCCGGAATACGTGCTCAGACCTTGCGCAAGACAGATGATCGGGGTTTGTGCGAGAGTATTGGGAGTAAACAACTGTGAATTTATCCAGCTTTGATCTGGAGAGGCCACTACAATCCGCCCCCATGGCAGTTAAACCTTCCAACGAATATTCCGAAGGCTCGATCCGCGTTCTCAAGGGTCTGGAGCCTGTCAAGCAGCGTCCCGGCATGTACACGCGTACCGACAACCCCTTGCACATACTGCAGGAGGTGATCGACAACGCGGCCGACGAGGCTCTTGCCGGTTACGGCAAGAAGATCAAGTTCACCATGCATGCCGATGGCTCCTACAGCGTGGAGGACGACGGGCGAGGCATTCCCTTCGGCCTGCACCCCGAGGAAAACGCTCCCGTGGTGGAGCTGGTCTTCACGCGCCTGCATGCGGGCGGCAAGTTCGACAAGGGCAACGGCGGCGCTTACAGCTTCTCGGGCGGCCTGCACGGCGTGGGCGTGTCGGTGACCAATGCTCTGGCCACGCGCCTCGAAGTGAGCGTGCATCGCGACGGCCAGGTGGCGTCCATCGTCTTCTCGGGCGGCGACGTGGTGGAGCCGCTCAAGGTGCGTGATCTGCAGGCCGGCGAGCGCAAGCAGGGCACGACGGTGCGCGCCTGGCCCGATGCCAAGTACTTCGAGTCCTCGGCCCTGCCCATGGGCGAGCTGGTGCATCTGCTGCGCAGCAAGGCCGTGCTCATGCCCGGCGTGGCCGTGTCGCTGATCAATGAGAAGTCGCGCGATACCCAGACCTGGCAGTTCAAGGGCGGGCTGCGCGATTATCTGGCGCAGAGCCTGCACGGCGAGCCCGTGATCCCCCTGTTCGAAGGCGAGGGCTTTGCCGACAAGAACAACGACAGCTTTGCCGAAGGCGAGGGCGCGGCCTGGTGCGTGGCCTTCACCGAAGACGGCGCACCGCTGCGCGAAAGCTATGTGAACCTGATTCCGACCACGGCGGGGGGCACGCACGACAGCGGCCTGCGCGACGGCCTGTTCCAGGCCGTCAAGGCCTTTATCGACATGCATTCGCTGCTGCCCAAGGGCGTGAAGCTCATGCCCGACGACGTGTTTGCACGCGCCAGCTATGTGCTCAATGCCAAGGTGCTGGATCCACAGTTCCAGGGCCAGATCAAGGAGCGTTTGAACTCGCGCGATGCCGTGCGTCTGGTCTCGGGCTATGTGCGTCCGGTGCTGGAGCTGTGGCTCAACGAGCATGTGGACTGGGGCAAGAAGCTGGCCGAGATCGCGATCAAGGCCGCGCAAACGCGCCAGAAGGCCGGCCAGAAGGTCGAGAAGCGCAAGGGCAGCGGCGTGGCCGTGCTGCCCGGCAAGCTCACCGACTGCGAAAGCAAGGACACCGGCGTCAACGAGGTGTTTCTGGTCGAGGGCGACTCGGCCGGCGGCAGCGCC
>JAFAIY010000273.1 GCA_019236485.1 Comamonas sp.
ACCATCAAGCCCGGCGACACTCTGATCAGGATTGGTCTGGAGAACGGCCAGAGCTGGAAAGACATTGCTCGTTGGAACAATCTGGACAACCCGAACGTGATCGAGGTCGGCCAGGTGGTGCGTGTGGTGCCGCCGGGTCGCGAGTCCTCCACTGCGGCTGCCTCGAGCAGCGCCGGCCGCGGCGTGGCTCCCGTGGTCGTGGGCAGTGGCTCGGGCGCCAGTGCCTCCGGCACCAACGGCTCGAGCTCCAGCGCCTCAAGCTCCAGCGCTGCTGCCGCCACGCCCGCACCGGTCAACACCACGCCGGCCGCCAAGGGCGCTGACGATGTGGACTTCATCTGGCCCGCCCATGGAACGCTGATCGCGGGTTTCGATGATTCGCGCAACAAGGGCTACGACATCGGCGGCAAGGCCGGCGACCCCGTGGTGGCCGCCGCCGACGGACGCGTGGTGTATGCGGGTGCGGGTCTGCGCGGCTACGGCAACCTGATCATCCTCAAGCACAACAACACCTATCTGACGGCCTATGCCCACAACCAGTCGCTGCTGGTCAAGGAAGACCAGACGGTGAAGAAGGGGCAGAAGATTGCCGAGATGGGCAGCACCGATGCCGACCGCGTCAAGCTGCACTTCGAGGTGCGTCGCCAGGGCAAGCCCGTCGACCCCTCCCGCTATCTGCCGGCACGCTAAGCATGGCGGCACAACGCAAGCAAGCCTCACAAGCCCCTGCCCCGCAGGGGCTTGTGTCTTCTGTGGTCGATCAGAGCTGGGACGAGGGCGCGGAAGACGCCATCGCGGGCGCCGAGGTCGAGCAGCGCGAGCTGCTGGTGAGCGCCGAGCACCATGGCCAGCGCGTGGACAAGGTGCTGGCGCAGGGGGTGTCCGAGTTCTCGCGCAGCTATCTGCAGCAGCTGCTGGCCGATGGCGCCGTCACGCTCAACGGCAAGGTGCTGGCCAAGCCTTCGGTCAAGGTGGCCGTGGGCGATCGGCTGCGCGTGGAAATGCGTCCCACCCAGCAGAGCATGGCCTTTCAGCCCGAGGCCATGGATTTGCAGGTGGTCTACGAGGACGAGGATCTGCTGGTCATCAACAAGCCCGCGGGCCTGGTGGTGCATCCGGCGCCCGGCAACTGGACCGGGACTCTGCTCAACGGCCTGCTGGCGCGCGATGAAAAAGCGCGCCAGGTGCCGCGGGCCGGCATCGTCCACCGGTTGGACAAGGACACCAGCGGCCTGATGGTGGTGGCGCGCAACCGCAGCACCATGGATGCGCTAATCAAAATGATAGCGGCGCGCGATGTGAGCCGCCAGTACCTGGCGCTGGCGCACAAGGAATGGGGGGCGCGCAAGCGCCGCGAGGTGGATGCACCCATAGGTCGCGACCCGCGCAACCGTTTGCGCATGGCCGTGGTGGATCTGAATCTGCACCCGGGCAAGGCCGCGCGCACCGACTTCGACTGGCTGGCCGGCGATGCCTCGCACAGCCTGGTGCGCTGCACGCTGCACACGGGGCGCACCCACCAGATTCGCGTGCACATGGCTTCGCTGGGCCATCCGCTGGTGGCCGACGCGCTGTATGGCGGCCATGCCGAGGGCGGGCTCGAGCGCCAGGCCCTGCATGCTTTTAGGCTGGCCTTCGCACATCCGGTGACGCATCGGCCGCTGGAGCTGTATGCGCCGCTGCCGCAAGACATGGCTGGCGCACTGGATTTATGGGGCCTGCGTTACAATCCTCCCGAAAGCCTCTGACCATCGCTCGCATGGCACTTCCGGGGCGCTTCCCTCTCTTCTTTGAATCAGGCGTCCCACCGAGATAGGTGCGACAGCCGCTCCCGAAACGCTGCGCCCATGAATACGGTAGATGCCAAGCGGGTTCTTGAAACAGCATTGATTTGTGCTCCGCAGCCTGTAACGCTGCGGGAGTTGCGCTCGCTTTTTGATGATGTGCTGGGCTCGGACACGGTCAAGGACTTGCTGCTGGACCTGCAAAAGGACTGGGCCCTCAAGGGCGTGGAACTGGTGCAGGTGGCATCGGGCTGGCGCTTTCAGAGCCGCCCCGAGATGCGGGTCTATCTGGACCGGCTGCATCCCGAAAAGCCGCCCAAATACACGCGCGCAACGCTGGAGACGCTGGCCATCATCGCCTACCGCCAGCCGGTGACGCGCGGGGACATCGAGGATATCCGCGGTGTGACGGTCAATAGCCTGATCATCAAGCAGCTCGAGGACCGCGGCTGGATCGAGGTGATAGGCCACCGGGAAACCGTGGGCCGGCCCGCGCTGTTTGCGACCACGCGCCAGTTCCTTGACGATCTGGGCCTGCAGTCGCTGGACCAGCTGCCCATGCTGGAGGAAACCCAGGCCCAGCAAAGCCTGTTCAAGGCGCTGGATGGGGAGCCTGCGGAGGAGGAGGCTGTTCCCGAGCAGGGAGCAGAGCCCGTGGATGGCGAGCCGGCGGTCCAGGCGGAGGCCGAGTCGCCAGAGGCTGTGCAGGAGATCGAGGCCGAGGAGCCGGAGCTGAAGTCCAGCCAGGAGTTGGGGTCTGAGCCCGAGCCGGAGATTGAGGCAGAGGCCGTGGTGCTAGAGATAGAGCCGCAGCCGGCCGAGCCTGTCGCGGAAGCGGCTGCAGCAGAGCCGCCCGCGCTGCCCGGGATGGTTGCCGAACTCAGGCCCAGGCCGGCCAAGGCGGCGCCCAAGCCCGCTGCGCCCGAGGAAAAGCCGGCCGCCAAAAAGTCCGGCCGCGCCGAATGGGTGGGGCTCAGGGCTTTTCTCGAAGATGACTATGGCGTCGACGAAGGCGATGCCGAGGAAGAAACAACAACCGTACTGGCCGAGGATGAGGCGCAAGCCGGGCCGGTGGATGAGCGAACTCTGGAGGATGGCGATGGCGCCATCCCCGAAGGAAAAACCGAATGAGCAACGAGACATCGAATCAGATGCCAGAACCCGCCTCCGCTTCGCCTGAAGCCGAGCCGCAGAAAAAGCCCCGCAAGCCGCGTGTGGCCAAGCCCAAGGACGAGGCCGGGAAAAAGCCGGCCGCGCCGCGCAAGCGTGCCGCCGCCAAGACGCCGGCTGCCGATGCCGTGCCCGCCGAGATGGCGGAAGCCGTCGAAGCCAAGCCCGCCCCGCGCAAGCGCAGCGTCAAGCCGCGCCAGACCGAGCCGGTGGAGGCCGTGTCGGCCGCAGCCGAGCTGGAGGAGGTCGCGCTCGAGCCGGTCGCCGAGGCCGAGTTCGATGCTGCGGAAACAGTAGCTGCCGACGCGGATGCCGAACAGGCTGTGGTGCAAAAGCCTTCCAAGCAGGAGCGCAAGGGGCAGAGCATTGGCTTTGCCGATGTGATCTCCGGCGAATTCGATGAGGAAGAGGAAGACGGCAATGTCATGCCCGCCAAGCGCGTGCTGGCGCCGCAGATGGACTCTCCCAAGCTGCACAAGGTGCTGGCCCAGGCCGGCATGGGCTCGCGCCTGGAGATGGAGCAACTGATCCTCGAAGGCCGCATTTCCGTCAACAACGAGCCGGCCCATATCGGCCAGCGCGTGCAGTTTGGCGACGTGGTCAAGGTCAATGGCAAGCCCATCCGCTTCCGCATCGATCCGCCGCCGGCGCGCGTGATCGCCTATCACAAGCCCGTGGGCGAGGTGGTCACCCATGACGATCCGCAGAACCGCCCCACGGTGTTCCGCAAGCTGCCCAAGCTGCAGCACGGCAAGTGGCAGTCTGTCGGCCGCCTGGATTTGAATACCGAAGGCCTGCTGCTGTTCACGAGTTCGGGCGAACTCGCCAACTCGCTGATGCACCCGCGCTTCGGTCTGGAGCGTGAATACGCGGCCCGCGTGCTGGGCGCGCTGAGCAAGGAAGAAAAGCAGCGCCTGCTGGATGGCGTGCAGCTCGAGGACGGCGAAGCCAGCTTCGGCGCCGTGGAAGACGGCGGCGGCGAAGGTGCCAACTGCTGGTACCGCGTGACCATCTCCGAAGGCCGCAACCGCGAAGTGCGCCGAATGTTCGAGGCCGTGGGTCATGCGGTGAGCCGCCTGATCCGCATCCGCTACGGCGCCATGATGCTGCCGCGCGGCCTCAAGCGCGGCGCCTGGGTGGAGCTGGACCAGGCCGATATCCAGGCTCTGATGTCGGCTGCCGGTGTGAAGGAGCGTGCGCCTATCGAACGGAATAGTGGTGCCGGTCGCGGCGCCAACAACCGCGGCGGTCGCAACAGCCGCGGCGGTGGTCGTGGCAATGACATGAATGCCGACCGTGCTCCGCAGGGCCGTCGCGAAGGAGGTGGTCAGCGCCGCGGCGAATGGGATGGCAACCGTCCCGCGCCCAGCGGCATGCTGGGCGACAGCCCGCGCGGCAAGGGCGGTCGCTCCGGTGGCGGTGCGGGTCGCTCGCAGGGCAATCAGCCCGATCCCATGCGCACCTCGGTGGGCTATATCGGTGGCGACAGCCTCTCGCGCGCTCGCCAGAATGCCAAGCGCCGTCCCGGCGGCGGCGGTGGTGGTCGCCGCGGCGGTCGCTAAAAAGGCGTCCGTAAGGATTTGAGTGCTGCCTGGACTTCAAGGTCTATGGCGGCACCGCTAAAATCAACTGTTTTGCTTTTTCGGCAAAAACCCATAGTAACCCTGATTAGGAAATAATCATCATGGCTATCGAACGTACCCTCTCCATCATCAAGCCCGACGCAGTTGCCAAGAACGTGATCGGCCAAATCTACGCCCGTTTCGAAGCCGCCGGCCTGAAGGTCGTGGCCGCCAAGATGGCTCACCTGTCGCGTGGCGAAGCCGAGCAGTTCTATGCCGTGCACGCTGCACGTCCTTTCTTCAAGGACCTGGTGGACTTCATGATCTCCGGCCCCGTGATGATCCAGGCCCTGGAAGGCGAGAACGCCATCCTGAAGAACCGCGAACTGATGGGCGCCACCGACCCCAAGAAGGCCGAGAAGGGCACCATCCGCGCCGACTTCGCCGACAGCATCGACGCCAACGCCGTGCACGGCTCCGACGCTGCTGAAACCGCTGCTGTGGAAGTTGCCTTCTTCTTCCCCGGCATGAACGTTTACTCGCGTTAATCCGCGCAAGCTTTACAGCATGCTCTCGCTGACGCCAGGGCTTCGCATTGGCGAAGCCGGTGTCAGCGTCGACAATGCTGGCCACGGCGTGGCAAAACCGTTAGCAAGACGCCTCGCCACATGCCGCTATGACTACCAATTTGCTTGATTTTGACCTCGAAGGACTGACCGCATACTGCGAGCAGCTCGGGGAGAAGCGTTTCCGTGCGACGCAGCTGTTCCGCTGGATTCACCAGCGCGGCGCCTCGGATTTCGACCAGATGACCGATCTGGCCAAGTCCCTGCGCGAAAAGCTCAAGAGCCGGGCCCATATCACCGCGCTGCCCGTGGTGACCGAGCATGTCTCGGCCGACGGCACCGTGAAATGGCTGTTCGATGTGGGTGACGGCAATGCCGTCGAATCCGTTTTCATTCCTGAGGACGACCGTGGCACGCTGTGTGTCTCGTCCCAGGCCGGTTGCGCCGTGGGCTGCCGCTTTTGCTCGACGGGGCATCAGGGCTTCAGCCGCAACCTCAATACCGGCGAAATCCTCGCCCAGCTCTGGTATGCCGAGCATTCGCTGCGCAAGCGTTTCGGCACCGAGGAACGCATCATCTCCAATGTGGTGATGATGGGCATGGGCGAGCCGCTGCAGAATTACGGCGCGCTGGTGCCGGCGCTGCGCGTGATGCTGGACGACCACGGCTACGGCCTGTCGCGCCGCCGCGTGACCGTGTCCACCTCGGGCGTGGTGCCCATGATGGATCGCCTGTCGCAGGACTGCGCCGTGGCGCTGGCCGTGTCGCTGCACGCGCCCAACGATCCGCTGCGCGACAACCTTGTGCCGCTGAACAAGAAGTATCCGATCGCCGAACTGCTGGACGCCTGCGAGCGCTACCTGGAGTTCGCGCCGCGCGACTTCATCACCTTTGAATATTGCATGCTCGACGGCGTCAACGACCAGCCCGAGCATGCGCGCCAGCTGATAGAGTTGGTGCGCGCGCGCGGCGACGGCAAGAGCTGGTGCAAGTTCAACCTGATTCCGTTCAATCCCTTCCCCGCTTCGGGGCTGCTGCGCTCGCCTGCGGCCCGGGTGACCGAGTTCGCGACCCTGCTCAGCAATGCCGGCATCGTGACCACGGTGCGCAAGACGCGCGGCGACGATATTGACGCGGCCTGCGGCCAGCTGGCCGGGGATGTGAAAGACAGAACGCGCGCTGCCGAGCGCATGGCAAAGCAGCGCACCATCACGCTCAAGCAGGTGTCTTGAGGGAGTTTTGAGCAAAGGACAGCACATGAAGGCAGGGGTAGGGCGACCGGTTGGCAAGCATTGGGGCCTGTGGGTCCGATGGGGAGTGCCGGTTGCGGCCGCGGCGCTGTTGGGCTGCACCAGCACGACCACCACCACGACCTCGTCGACCTCGGTGCCCCAGGCCTCGGTGGTGGGTACCGCCTCTCCTCAGGTGGCCGACGCCAACCGCCGTGCCCAGATCCGTCTGGAGCTGGCAGCCAACTACTTCCAGGCCGGGCGTCTGGACGTGGCCATGGAGGAGGTCGGTCAGGCGCTGTCCGCCAAGCCCGATTACGCCGATGCCTATGGCCTGCTGGGGCTGATCCTGATGCAGAACCAGGACTGGGCCCAGGCCGACATCGCCATGCGCAAGGCCATAGACCTCAATCCCAGGGACGGCAACCAGATCCACAACTACGGCTGGATGCAGTGCCAGCAAAAGCATTTCGACAGCGCCCAGCAATGGTTTGACAAGGCGCTGCAGGCGCCCGGCTACCGCGAGCAGCCCAAGACCCTGCTGGCCAAGGGCATGTGCTATCAGCAGGCGGGCCAGCTGGATCAGGCCTACGAGAGCATGTTCCGCGCCTATGAAATGGATGTGGGCAATCCGGCCGCGGGCTACAGCCTGGCAAATGTGCTCTGGCTCAAGGGTGATCTGAAAAAAGCCCAGTTCTACATCCGGCGCTTGAATAACAATAGCAACCAGTCCAGTGCAGAAAGCCTGTGGCTGGGAATCAAGATCGACAAGGCGGTGCACGACGAGATTGGCGTGCGACAGCTTGCCGATCAGTTGCGCGACCGCTTCCCGCAGTCGCGCCAGTGGCTGGCATACGAGCGCGGAGCCTTCAATGAGTGACAGTGCGGTGGATGAGGTGACTATGCAGAGCGAAGAGCAAGCTCGGGTGACGGCTGGGGCCATGCTGCGCGAGGCGCGGGAGGTGGCCCATGTGCAGCTGCCCAGCCTGGCGGCGACCTTGAAAGTGCCGCAGCGCAAGCTGGAGGCGCTGGAGGCCGATGACTATGCGGCCTTCCCCGACCATGTCTTCATGCGTGCACTGGCCATGGGCATGTGCCGCGCCCTGCACATCGACTCGGCACCCGTGCTGGAGCGGCTGCCGCGCACCCAGCTCAAGAGCCTGGAGGGCAGCGGCCCGGGCATCAACGAGGCGGTGAAGGAGCGCATCAGCTTCAAGGCCAAGGGCACGCCTCTGGACTCTCGCGCCGGCGGTTCGCGCAAGATCGCGGCCGGCGTGCTGATCCTGCTGGCGGCCGCGGCCGCCGTTTATTTCGTGCCCTTCCATCAGGCCGTGGATTCGGCTTCCGAGGCGGCCACCGGGCAGTCTGCGGGCGCGGCGGCGCTGCCGGCCTCCACCAGCAGCACCGTGGTCGAATCCGGCGCGGCCGTGCCCATGGGGGCGGCCTCCAATAGCGGCGATGCTCCCGAGGCCGCCAGCCCGGCCGCTGCGCCCGCGGTACCGGCGGCCACGGCTGTGGCTCCCGTCGCCGCTGCCGCTCCTGCCGGGGCAGCGGTCGGCAGCACCGGCGAGGCAGCAGCAGTGCCGCTCGCTCCCGCTCCCGCGTCTGCGCCAAATGCTGCCGCGGCACCTGTGCCTGCTGCTGCGCCGGCGGCTTCGGGCTCCGTGCTGGAGCTGAAGGCCAGCGGCCAGTCCTGGGTCAAGGTCAAGGATGCCAACGGCAAGGTGGTGCTGGAAAAGACCCTGGCCAAGGATGAGTCCGTGACCGCCGAAGGCCTGCTTCCCCTGTCCGTGATCGTGGGCAATGCCAAGGGCACGCAGGTTCTGGTGCGCGGCGAACCGCTCAATATTTCGACTACGCGAGACAATGTGGCTCGCTTCGAGGTCAAGTAAGCCTCAAGGTGACAAGAGTGCAAGATTCCGAGAATT
>JAFAIY010000480.1 GCA_019236485.1 Comamonas sp.
GCGCGCAGCTCATGGGAAATACGGGTGGTCTTGCTATGAATACGGCGGGATCAGCTCGGCGGCTGGCGCCGACCCGGAGCACCGTGCAGCCCTCAAGTATCGCGCGTTTGCGGCACGGCGAGACCATGCCGGCAAAAGCAAAAGGGCCCGCAGGCCCTGTCGCAGTCGGCACAGCGCCTTAGCGCATAGGCACCTGCTCGGTATATTCAGTGATGGTGCCGCCGCCCTTCACCGAGCCGCTGGTCTGGCCGTTGCGCATGCGCTCGGTGCAGCTGTGGCGGTCCTCATCAGTCTTGAACACGCCGCAGCGCGCCAGCGCATTGCGCTCGTACTGGCTCTCGGGACCGCGGTCGCCGAGCTTGCCCTCGCGCTGGGCTGCACGGGCCGCCGCTTCTTCCTTGGCACTGGGGTTGTCGTCGTACTTGCGCTGGCCTTTATGCTCATGCTTGTGCATATGCATGTGGTGATGCTTGGCAGCAGGCTGTGCGGGAGCAGGCATGTCGGAAGTCTGGGCGCCGGCCATGCCGGCGATTGCCAGGGCCACGGCACCCACGGCCAGTTGCAGATTGCGGATTCCGAAAGAGCTCATGTTCGACTCCAATCCCGTTGAGTGAATAACATGACTAGCTTGCAAGCATTCCGGGCCTGCATTTATCGGCCCATATCATCAGCCTGTGCAAGTCACGGCCTACAGACACGGTCATCCTGCACTTTCCGCGGCCCGGACCAGCTGCGCCAGATCAATTCGGGCCCTCAAACCACTGCTCCACGCCCTGCACCAGGCGCTCGAACACCTGCTCCAGGCTGGGCGCGGCCCGGCCGAACAGCGCATGGATCACCGCCGCGTTCTCAAACAGGCCATGCAGATAGGTCCCTAGCACCGCGGGATTGCCGCCCTGCCACAGCATGCCGGGCAGGAGCTCCCTGGCCTTGGCACCGGCGCTGACCTGCATATCGTCCCGCAAGCGGGTCTGCCCATGGTGGATTTCATAGCCGCGCACCGCAGCCCCGCCCAAGGCCTGCCATGGCGCCTGCAGCTCGGGCAGGGTCAGGGCCGTGGGCTGCACCAGCTTGTCCTGCGCAAACAGGGTCACCAGCGGCAGCAGGCCCAGGCCGGCTGCATTGCCGTCCACGCCATGCAGATCGATCAAGGCCTCGCCCAGCATCTGCAGGCCGCCACAGATGCCCAGCACCCGCCCGCCGGCATTGGCATGCGCGACCACGGCCGCATCCAGCCCCTGGGTGCGCATCCAGGCCAGGTCGGCGGCCGTGGCCTTGGAGCCCGGCAATATCACCCAGTCGGCAGCCGCGAGCTGGGCCGGGCTGCGCGCCCAGACCACGCGCAGGCCCGGCACCTGCAGCAGAGGCTGGAATTCGTCCAGATTGCTGAGGCGCGGATAGGCCAGGATGGCAACCGTGGTGTGTACCGCCTGCCCGGCCCCGGCACTGCCGCGCTCATCGAACACGCCGTCCTCTTCGGGCAGCCCATGGCCGAACTGCATGGGAATACAGGCCACCGTGGGCACGCCGGTCTTTTCCTCGAGCATCTGAGGCGCGGGGGCAAGCAGGCTCGCATCGCCGCGGAATTTGTTGAGCACAAAGCCGCGGATGAGCTGCTGCTCATCTTCCGGCAGCAGCGCCCAGGTACCGTACAGATGGGCAAACGCGCCGCCGCGATCGATATCGGCCACCAGCAGGCAATGGGCCTGGCAATGCCTGGCCACCCGCATGTTGACCACATCGCTGGCATGCAGATTGATTTCGGCCGGCGAGCCCGCACCCTCAATCACCACCACCTCGTTTTCGGCACGCAGCTCGTCCAGCGCCTGAGCGATCTGCGGCCAGACATGCTGGCTGCGGCCGCGCCAGGGCATGGCCGTGAGTTCCTCGCTGACCTGGCCGAACAGCACGACCTGGCTCCTGGTATCGGCCTCGGGTTTGAGCAGCAGCGGGTTCATGCGCACATCGGGCGTGCAACCCGCGGCCAGGGCCTGCAGATACTGGGCCGTGCCGATCTCGCCCCAGTGCCCGTCGGGGGTGGCAACCACGCGGGCGTTGTTGCTCATGTTCTGCGCCTTGAAGGGCGCAACCCTGTAGCCCTGGGCCCGATACCAGGCGCACAGCGCCGTGGTCACCCAGCTCTTGCCGGCGCCGCTGCTGGTGCCGAGCACCATCACGCAGGTCGCCAGACGCTGGCCCGGGACGGGCCGCGGCAGTTGAATCTTGTGGTTCATCTTGTCTCACTGTCTTGCCAGGCCTGCTCCAGCGCGACCTGGGCCGCGGGCTCGAGCACGCCCAGGCGCACATGGCCGGGCAGGCCAAAGCTGGAGCAGTCGCGCAGCTTGATGCCCTGGGCGCGCAAAGTCGCCAGTCGCTGCGCCATGGCCTCTTGCGGGATGGGCAGCCGCGCCACAAAGTAATTGGCCCGGTGGCCGGGCACGGTCTGCCAGCCCAGCCGCTCGCACAGTGCCAGCTGCGCGGCTTTCCAGCCTCGCAGCGTATCCAGGCTATGGGCCAGCCATTGCTGCACCTCGGCTCCGACCCAGGCCTGGAGCATGGCGACCCCATGGGCGCCGACCACCCAGGACGGCGCGAGATCGCGCAAGCCGACCATCTCCAGGGACCTGGCCTGCAGCGGCGCAATTGCATAGGCGGCACGCACGCCGGTCATGCCCAGTGCCTTGTTGGGCGTCCATAGCTGCCACACATGGTCCAGCGCTCGCGCGGGCGCCGCGGCTTCCAGCCACAGCGGACGGTAGGCGCAATCGAGCACCCGCCATTCGCGCCCCCCGCCCGGAGCCGAGGACCAGGTGTGCCAGACATCCTCGACCAGGCCCAGCGGGCTCGAGGGCTCGCAGGCCCAGTGCAGGCCCGGGCCGGCTTCGGCCGATCTGGGCTGTGCGGCCAGGCCCCAGGCCCGCGCGGCCTGCAGATAGTCGCCGTAATGATGGCGCGGCAGGCTGATCAGAGTCGCGCCGCTGCGCAGCGCGTGCTGGGTCAGGCGGTGGATCAACTCGCTGCTGCTGCCGCCTATGACGATGCGCTCGGCCGTCACGCCGTGAAAAGCAGCCAGTTGCGCACGCAGATCGGTGTAGTGCGGATCGGGATACTGGGCCAGATGGGCCGCCTGCAGCGCCTGCACCGCGATGGGACAGGGGCCACAGGCATTGCGGTTGGTGGAGAAATCATGCGCGGGAATGCCCAGCGCATCGGTGCCGCCATGGATGAAATCAGCCATGGAGCCCTCCGCGCCAGATCCACAGCGCCATCAAAACCATAGCTGTCAGCGCGCATAGCACCTGCGCCAGCACCACTTTGGAAGCGAGCTGCAGCGCGGCTTGCAGATGGCCGGCCTCGGGCGCGGCGCCCGAGGGATTGAGCCGGTACACGCCGGGCTTGGACAGGCGTACCCCCAGTGCTCTGGCCATGGCCCCCATGGGCCAGCCGCCGTTGGGCGACGGGGCCGCCTGGGCATCCTGCCTGAGCCCCGCCCAAGACAGGCCGCCGGCAGCCAGCGCCAGCCAGGCCGCCGTAAGGCGTGCGGGAATCCAGTTGAGCGCATCGTCGGCCCGGGCCGCCCATTTGCCCGCCCACTGCCAGTGGCGGCGCTGCTCGCCGCGGCCGCGCCAGCCCGGGTAGCCCCACATGGCATCGGCAGTATTCGCAAAACGGTACAGGGCCGCTCCGGGCAGGCCGGCCACGGCAAACCAGAACAGCGCCGCAATGACGGAATCGCTGAGATTCTCGGCCAGGGTCTCGATCGCGCTTTCGCGCACCGTCGCCGCATCGAGCTCGCTGGTGTCGCGGCTCACCAGCCAGGACAGGCGCTCGCGGCCCGCGGCCAGCGATTGCTGCAGAGCGGCTTCCACCGCCAGCACCTCGTCCCTGAGCATGCGCCAGGACAGCAGAGGCTTGAGCAGCACGCCCGTCAGCATCCCTCTCAGCCACCAGGGCGCCGGTTGCAGGAGCAGCAGCATCACCCAGTACACCATGAAAAACAGAGCAGCCAGCGCGCACCAGGCAAGCGCTGCAAGCCAAAAACGCTTGTAATCGCGGGAGACTTCAGCGCGCGGTGCGATTCTCTGGCCCAGCCCGCCCAGGAGCTTGCCCATCAGCACCACGGGGTGCATCCACAGCGGCGGCTCCCCCCAGAGCCG
>JAFAIY010000028.1 GCA_019236485.1 Comamonas sp.
GCCGAGGCCGCCAGCTGATTGGCCAGCTGCGAGGACGAGGCCGTCTGCTGCACCGTGGCCGTGAGCTGCGCCAGCGAGGCCACGGTTTCCTGCAGATTGCTGGCCGTCTGTTCGGTGCGTGCCGACAGGTCCTGGTTGCCGGTGGCGATCTCCTGGCTGGCGGTGGCGATATTGCCGCTGGCATCCCGCACCTGCATGACCATGCCGCTCAGCGCCTGCTGCATCTGGTCCAGGGCGCGCTGCAGGTCGGACAGCTCGTCATGGCCGGTCACCTTCACCGTCTTGGACAGATCGCCGCCCGCGATCGTCAGCGCCATCTGGCGCGCATGCTCCAGCGGGCGGCAGATGGACTGCATATTCAGCAGCGTCAGCGGCACGACCACGACCAGGGTCAGCAGCACCGCGGCAATGAACAGCCAGCGGGTCTGGGCCGCCACGGCGCGCTCGGCCTCGGCCAGAGCCTCGGACTGCTGGTGCAGCAGGGTATCGAGCTGGACCAGCAGCTTGTCGGCCTCCATCACCTCGGCCAGGGCCTTGGCGCCCATCTTGTTGGCAATCGTCGCGGAGTCATAGCCGCCGGCCTCCAGCTGGCGCGCCACGGGCTCGAAAGCCTTGCGATAGTTGTCTATGCGCACCACGATCTGCTTGGCCAGGGCTTCGTCCTGGGACTCGGCGCCGGTCACGAAGTGGCCCAGCATGGCCTTGGACTTGTCGATGAAGGACACCCATTGCGCATAGGCCTTGCGCACCTCCTCGGTGCGCTCGTACTGGATGACCATCTCTCTTTCGCTGACGCGGATGCCCCCGAGTTCCATGCGCAGCTGCGCCATATAGCCGGACTTGACATAGGCGTTGTTCAGAAAATCCTGGCTCATCTCCTGGATGCGGAACATGCCCAGCATGCCTGCGCCCCCGAGCAAACCCAACAGCACCATCACCACGGCGATCGCACCCAGCATGCGTGTGCGAATCGTGAAACGTCGCATCATTTCCAATAGATTCATTGCTCCCTCTCGACTTTTATTGGCCTGCTCTTTTACACCAGAACTGACAAATTGTTTCATTTTGTCAATAAACCAGGGAAATTGCATGACAGCCAAGGCTCATGCCATGGCATTGCGCAATATCGCAGCTTGATATCGGCAGTTCTTACGCCTTATCAACCCTCTTCGAATCAGAGTCTTGCCGGGGCTTGACCTTGCCATGATGTTAGGGTTGAAGATTGCCGCCATGGAGCACGCCAGCCCGGCGGCTCCAATTCAAGGAGTGAAGCAATGCAGCAAGTTTTTGAAGTTCAAGGCATGACCTGTGGCCACTGCGAGCGGGCCGTCACCAATGCCATCCATGGCGTGGATGCCCAGGCCCAGGTCAAGATCGACCGCGCGGCCAACCGCGTGGAGGTGCAGACCGAGGCCAAGCGCGAAGCCCTGTCGGCGGCGATTGCCGAAGAAGGCTACAAGGTCGCCTGAACTCCTGCGCCATCGGCCCTTGCGCAGCCCCAGAAGGCCGCTGGCGCGCTTTTCGAGGATCGCCCATGCTTGGCCATACCCACACCCCAAAAAATGCGCAGAGCTGGCCTGTCGTGATCGGCGAGGCCGCGCGCCGCGCCGGTGTCTCGGCGCGCATGGTGCGCCACTATGAATCCCTGGGCCTGCTGCCGCCCGTACACCGCACCGACAGCGGCTACCGCCAGTACACGGAAGCCGATGTGCATGCGCTGCGCTTCATCCGCCGCGGCCGCGACCTGGGTTTCTCCATGGACGAGATCGCCACGCTGCTGGGCCTGTGGCAGGACCAGGGCCGCGCCAGCAGCCAGGTCAAAAGCATTGCGCAGCGCCATATCGCCGTGCTGGCCGAACGCATCGCCGCCATGCAGGCCATGCAGCGCACCCTGCAAAGCCTGGTGCACTGCTGCCATGGCGACGACCGGCCCGACTGCCCCATCCTCGACGACCTGGCCAGCGCCGATACCGATCTCTCCCCCGCCGCGCACGAGCCTACGCCGCCCAGGCAGCGGCGCAGCCAGGCCGCGCGTTCCACGTGAAACCCGTGCCCGGTTTCGGCACGCGGTGCAACCCCATATCCGGCTAAGTCCGCCGGCGCATGCCTGCTGCAAAATGGCCGTCCAGGGACAGGCCCTGCCCGCACCGCCATTCACCACGCATAACCATTGCAGCGCAATGGAAGGAGACAAAAGCATGAACAAAGACATCTTCGTCGTCAGCACGGCGCGCACCGCCATCGGCACCTTTGGCGGCAGCCTCAAGGACGTGCCCAACACCCAGCTGGCCACCACCGTGGTCAAGGCCGCCATTGAGCGCGCCGGCATTGCGCCCGACCTGGTCGGCCATGTGGTCATGGGCAATGTGATCCCCACCGACACCAAGGACGCCTATCTGTCGCGCGTGGCCGCCGTCGATGCGGGCTGCCCCATCGAGACCCCGGCCTTCAACGTCAA
Organism: Comamonas sp.; assembly: GCA_019236485.1. Classification (GTDB taxonomy): domain Bacteria; phylum Pseudomonadota; class Gammaproteobacteria; order Burkholderiales; family Burkholderiaceae_C; genus Comamonas. The sequence goes on from JAFAIY010000028.1 coordinate 2,459, forward strand.
CCGCCTGTGCGGCTCGGGCCTGCAGGCCATCGTCTCGGCGGCTCAGGCCATCGCCCTGGGCGACTGCGAGGTCGCCATCGGCGCGGGCTCCGAGAACATGAGCCGTGGCCCCTATTTCGATACGGCCGCGCGCTGGGGCGCACGCATGGGCGACAGCAAGAGCATCGACTACATGCTGGGCATCCTGCACGACCCCTGGCAGAAGATGCACATGGGCGTCACGGCCGAGAACGTGGCCGAGCGCTACCAGATCAGCCGCCAGATGCAGGACGAGCTGGCCGTGCTCAGCCAGCAGCGCGCGGCCGCCGCCATAGAGGCCGGCCGTTTCAAGGAGCAGATCGTGCCCGTGGAGATCGCCACCCGCAAGGGCGTGGTGCTGTTCGACACCGACGAGCATGTGCGCGCCGCCACCACGCTGGAGACCCTGGCCGGCATGAAGCCCGCGTTCAAGAAAGAAGGCGGCACGGTCACGGCCGGCAATGCCTCGGGCATCAACGACGGCGCGGGCGCCGTGCTGCTGATGAGCGAGCAGGCCCTCAAGTCCAGCGGCGCCAGGCCCCTGGCGCGCCTGGTCGGCTACGCCCATGCGGGCGTGGAGCCCGCCTATATGGGCATAGGCCCGGTGCCGGCCACGCAGAAGGTGCTGCAGCGCACGGGCCTGAAGATCTCCGACATGGACGTGATCGAGGCCAACGAAGCGTTTGCGGCCCAGGCCTGCGCGGTGATCCAGCAGCTGGGCCTGGACCCGGCCAAGGTCAACCCCAACGGCTCGGGCATCTCGCTGGGCCACCCGGTGGG
>JAFAIY010000055.1 GCA_019236485.1 Comamonas sp.
GCCTGGTCGCCCGACGGCAGCCGTCTGGCCGTGACGCTGAGCCGCGACGGCGGCTCCCAGCTGTATCTGCTCAGTGCCCAGGGTGGCGAGCCGCGCCGCCTGATGCAGAGCAGCGGCATCGATACCGAGCCCTGCTTCTCCAGCGACGGGCGCACGATTTACTTTGTCAGCGACCGCGGCGGCGCGCCGCAGATCTACAAGGTCTCGTCCTCGGGCGGCAACGCCGAGCGCGTGACTTTTGCCGGCAGCTACAACATCTCGCCGGCCGTCAGCCCCGACGGCAAATGGCTGGCCTATGTCTCCCGCGTGGGAGGTGCCTTCAAGCTGCAGGTCATGGACCTGGCCAGCGGCACCGTGAATTCCGTCACCGACACCACGGCCGACGAGAGCCCGAGTTTTGCGCCCAACAGTCGCCTGATCGTCTACGCGACCATCCAGGGCGGCCGCGAAGCTCTGATGACCACCACGCTGGACGGCAAGATCAAGGCGCGTCTGGCGGGTCAGGGCGGAGACATACGCGAGCCCGATTGGGGCCCGTTCCAAAAACACTGATCTGAAGTTTGCTTTCCCTATTTCCTAGTGATGAAGTCCGTTGTGGACTGTTCGGAGAAATCTCATGTTGACTATCAAACGTCTTTCTTTGGCTTTGGCCGTGACCGCTCTGCTCGCCGGTTGCAGCTCGGGTGTCAAGCTCGACGACAAGCCTGTCGATGGCTCGCTGACCAGCCAGGGCGCGGGCGCCAATGGCCAGGGCCAAAGCGGCGTGTCGGGTGTGGACCTGACGGGTTCGGCCGCCTCCAAGGCCGGCCCTCAGGGCGTGAGCCGCATCGTTTACTTCGACTTTGACAGCTACTCTGTCAAGCCCGATGCCCAGCCCCAGATCGAAGCCCATGCCAAGTTCATCAAGGCCCATCCCGGTGCCAAGGTGCAGCTGGAAGGCCATACCGACGAGCGCGGCGGCCGCGAGTACAACCTGGCTCTGGGTCAGAAGCGCGCCGAAGCCGTGCGCCGCTCGCTGGGCCTGCTGGGTGTGAACGACTCCCAGGTCGAGGCCGTGAGCTATGGCAAGGAAAAGCCCGCTGCGGAAGGCCATAGCGAAGACGCTTACGCCCAGAACCGTCGCGTTGAAATCAACTACCGTTAATGATGAAGCAGGCTTTGTTGACTCTCCGTCACGTATCGCTGCCCCAGCTGCTGGCGGTCGGCCTCATGGCCGGCTCCGCCATCAGCGCCCATGCAGCCCTGTTTGGTGATGACGAGGCCCGCCGCGCCATCATCGAGCTGCGTCAACGCGCCGACAGCCTGCAGCAATCGCAGGAGCAGACTCGCCGCAGCCTGCTCGACCTGCAGTCGCAGATCGAAGCGCTCAAGGCCGACCAGGCCAAGCTGCGCGGTCAGAACGAGCAGCTCACCCGGGATGTCGCCGACCTGCAGCGTGGCCAGAAGGATCTGGCCAAGGGCTTTGACGATCGGCTGCGCCAGTTCGAGCCCGTCAGCGTGAATGTGGATGGCCAGGACTTCACGGCCGACCGCAACGAGAAGCACGACTTCGACGAGGCCCTGGCGCTGTTCCGTTCGGGCAAGTTCCCCGAAGCCGGTCAGGCTTTTGCGGGCTTTCTGCGCCAGTGGCCCAAGAGCGGCTACACGCCTTCGGTGCGCTTCTGGCTGGGCAATTCTCAGTACGCGACCCGCGACTACAAGAATGCCATTGCCAACTTCCGCTCGGTCATGACCAATGCGCCCATGCATCTGCGTGCGCCCGAGGCCGCCCTGTCGATTGCCAACTGCCAGGTGGAACTCAAGGACACCAAGGCAGCGCGCAAGACGCTGGAAGAGCTGCTGCAGGCCTATCCCAACTCGGAAGCCGCAGGGCTTGCCAAGTCCAAGTTGGCAACGCTCAAGTGATGGCCGACAAGATGCAGGCTAATGCGGAAACAGCGCCTCCAGCAGGCGCTGTTTTTTCTCCGGAGGACGACGCGGATCTGCAGCGTCGCTTTGGCGGACTCGAGCGCCTCTATGGCGTGCAGGGTGCGGCCAATATTCGCGCCGCCCATGTGGTGGTCGTCGGCATCGGCGGCGTTGGCTCGTGGACGGCCGAGGCGCTGGCGCGCAGCGGCGTGGGGCGGCTGACGCTGATCGACATGGATCATGTGGCCGAGTCCAACATCAACCGCCAGATCCATGCGCTGAGCAGCACCGTGGGCCAGGCCAAGATCGATGCCATGCGCGAGCGCATCGCGCAGATCAATCCCGGCTGCCGCGTGGAATGTGTGGACGAATTTGTCGACGCCGACAACTGGCTGCAGCTTCTGCCCACGGATGCCGATGCGGTGATCGATGCCTGCGACCAGGTCAAGGCCAAGGCCGCCATGGCGGCCCAGGCGCGCAAGAGCAAGCAGTGCTTCATCTCGGTGGGCGCGGCCGGCGGCAAGCGCCTCGCGCATCTGGTGGATATTGATGATCTCAGTGCCACCACCCACGACCCGCTGCTCGCGCAGCTGCGCTATCGCTTGCGCAAGCTGCATGGCGCTCCCAAGGACGGCAAGCGCATGGGAGTGAGCTGCGTTTTCAGCCGCGAAGCCGTGGCGCCGCCCGATGCATCCTGCGCGCTTGACGGCGGGGACGGCAGCCTCAACTGCCACGGCTACGGCTCGGTGGTCGCGGTCACCGCAACCTTCGGCCAATGCGCTGCGGGCTGGGTGCTGGACCAGCTGGCGCGCAACTTGTCTGCGAGCCGAGGAAAATAGGATACAATAGCGTCATTCCACTGATTAAGCAAATACTGCTCATGAGGTGTGGCAGGGTCTTTAGCTCAGTCGGTAGAGCAGCGGACTTTTAATCCGTTGGTCGCGAGTTCGAATCTCGCAGGACCCACCAGAGAATTCAAGCCGCTACAACTGTTAAGGTTGTAGCGGCTTTCTCGTTTTGCGCCCAAGCCGGGAATACTCCTCACTTGAGGGATTGCTGCTCATGACGTGGGGGGCAGTCATGGGCGTGGGCTGTTGTTGCGTTGCTGAGATGAAGTTCGGGCAGGGTCCTTGTGCTGCGAGGTGTAGCGGGCCCGCAGATCGCGGGGGCTGAATCGATGCATCTGCTAAGGCGACCCCTCTTGATGCTTGCCTTTTCATGTTCCTCCGTGGCTCATTCTCTGAAGCAGCATCACGTCGGGCGGTTCTGAGGCTGGGTCGAAAAAAAGCCACCCGTCAAGGTGGCTTTAAGAGGTTTCAACTACGTCCACTGTAGTCGCGCTCATCAATGACCATGCTACTCCAACGCAGCGGCTAGTAACAGTTTTAATTTTTGCTTTCGATTGTGCGGCGCATCATTCTGTTCATGGGCTGCTTTGCCAAGTGGGGGGCGTACACATGCCGCATCTGGGCGTGTCGCTCATGATTGCAGATATCTCCAGAAATAAAAACCACCTGCATATGTGACTGAAAACAATCTCTTCGCTTGGCGAGGCCAGGCGAAGCCGTGGCTCAAGGCTTGTCGCTGGTTTCGTCTATCCGAGATTCCGGACGTGGCTTGTCCGGCTTGGGGGAATGGCCAAAACTGCTCGGGCTTGGCGGTAGCTCGGAGAGCGGCCGAAGAATGGTCGACCACATATTGCACCAGATCTCAAAGTTTCGTTTGTATATAAACCATAACGAGAACATATAGGCCTCCGGTTTAAGGTGGCCAATCGATATGAGTGGCCAGTGCGCACGTTACTCTTTTTAACGCTCCTAGGCCATCCCGGCGGAAAACAGGCTCCCATGGCTCCCTATGTGGCGAGGCTTTCCCATTCTTGTTTTCGGGGCCTGGCTCAAACGCTGTGTTATGCCGCAACGCATTCGGCTTGATGCCTCGATGTGCTTGGGGTCGGCGCAGCTGCAGCTGGTTCAGTCCACATGAATGAGCTCGTTTTTCTGAGCGCCGAACAATGGTTTACAAAGGTTTGGCCGTGGCTCTCATAGACTCGCCCCGCATGCTTAATTCAAAAGGTGAACTATGAAAAAGATGCTTGCGCTGGCCGCCGTGGCCCTGATGCTCACGGGCTGTGTTGTGCCTCCGCCGTATTACGACCATGGCCGCGGTCATGGTCGTGGCAATGATCAAGGCCAGGATTACGATGATGGCGGCTATCACTGCCCGCCCGGCCAGGCCAAAAAAGGCCGCTGCTAAGTGCTCATGGAACCCGCTTCGGCGGGTTTTCTGTTTTTAAAACCCTGCCTGTCGTGTAATTGCAGGCCGGTGAAGAGCCGGCCTGCTCATACACATCGGTTTACAAGGGGCTGCCGCATGCGGAATAGGCTGATGGAAACCACTTTCAGAAAGGCTTGTCATGAAAACCCTGCTTGCACTGGCTGCGGTCGCCGTGACGCTGGCGGGCTGTGTGATGCC
>JAFAIY010000082.1 GCA_019236485.1 Comamonas sp.
CTCCTTGTGGCAACGGCATGGGCGCCGTGACTATCCAGCCTTCGAGCGCGTCCATGTGCGCGGGCAGGCCGTAGCGCGCGTCGCCCTCGGCATGACGCTTGGCCGCCCATGCGGCCTGCAGCAGGCAGAGCACGGCATCCAGCGCATCGCCGCTGGCGTCCTGGACCAGCTCCGCGCGCTGGCAGGCGCTGGGCAGCAGTCTCAGGCCAAGCATGGCCAGACCTTGCTCCAGGGCCTGGACCAGCTCCCGGCGCGCCGCAGTGCGTTCGGGATTCTGGCGCGCGGCGGCATCGCTTTTATAGCTGCGCCGCCCAAGCACAGAGCGGGCCAGCAGGCCCGGATAGGCTTCCAGCCCCACCCTCTGGGCGGGTTGCGAGGGCGCGGCCTGCAGGCCCGGCAGATGGACGCCCGCGGCGCGCAAGCGCGGCAGGCCCGCATGCAGCATATAGGCCACGGGCGGGTTCACCCATTTCATCGACGAACTGGCGCCCGCCGGAACATCCGTGGCGCGGTGCGCAAACTTGCGCCCTGCGGGTCGCGCGTCGCAGAAGGCCTTGAACTGCTCGCGTATCTGCGGCTGGCTCAGCGCCGCATAGTGGTCCATGCAGTCCGCCCAGTCGGCGGGCCAGCCCAGGCTTTGCACCAACTCGCGCGGCAGGCCAAAGGGCAGGTCAAAGCCGCCTATCCAGGGCCCGTGCTGCGCGGCGGCCAGCCACTCGCTCCAGCCGTCCAGCGTCGCAAAGCGCAGCAGCTCGGTCAGCCGCACGCCATGGGTTTCCAGGCAGAGCAGGCCGCGCGCGATCACAATGGGCTTGCGGGCCGTGGGACTGCTGCTGAAATCGCAACCCAGGATCTGCATGAGCGTCTCCGCGCTCAGCCCAGACCCAGGGCCGTCACGCCCAGGGCGATGAGTACGGCGCCCGCAATGCGCAGCGCGCGGTCGCCCTCGCCCAGCAGCTTGCCGCCTATCAGCGCCGCAAACAGCATGGACACCTCGCGCGCCGGCGCGACATGGGAAATCGGTGCGCTTTGCACCGCATACAGCACCAGCACATAGGCAATGGGGCTGAACAGGGCCACAAGGGCCGCATAACGCCATTGGACGCGCCACAGGCGCCGGGTCTCGGTCCAGTCGCTGACGGCCAGCGGCGCGAGCATCACCAGGCGCAGCAGATTGCCCACGTAGTCGAGCAGGATCGGCGACATCAGCAGCACCTTGACGGCATAGCTGTCCACCACCGTATAGCCCGCGATGAACAGGCCTGTGAGCAGGCCGTAGTAAAGCCCGGCCAGCACGCGCTGGCGGGTCTCGGCGTCATGGCCATCGCGCACGGCCACGATCATGCGCGGGCCGCCCGCGATCAGAAACACGCCCAGCACCACGCCCACAATGCCGGCCGCACCCAGGGTGGTGAGCTGCTCGCCGAGAAAGACCACGGCCACCAGCGAGGAGATCAGCGGGCCGCTGCCGCGCGCCAGCGGATAGACCACGGTGAGATCGGCCACGCGGTAGCCGCGCAGCAGCACCACGAAATAAAACACATGCAGCGCTGCGCTCGCGGCCACGAACAGCCATTCCGACCAGCCCCAGCCGGGCACCACATCCTTGCCCAGCCACCAGCCCAGCGGCATCCAGATGATGGCGTTGCAGACCGCGGTATAGAGCGAAAAGCGGGCGTCGCCGCCGGCCTTCTTGGCCACGATATTCCAGCCCGAGTGAATCAGGCCGGCGAGAATGATGAGAACAAAAGCTTGCAGCGACATGGGGCCGGAAAAGCAAAAGGCCGCGCAGCACGCAGCCTTTGGCAGGGATCAGGGAGTCAGTGTTCCATGGGTCGAGTATCACCCATGAGCCGCCGCGCGTCGCGGGTAGGAAAAGCCGGTCCGGCCGACCACAGCACCGCCTCCCGAAACGGAAGGTGTGCGGCGACTCGGCAAGGGCCTCACTTGCGCGAGGCGATCAGGGCCAGGAACTCGCGGCGCAGCTCGCTGTTGGTGAGGAAAGCTCCGCGCATGACGGAGTTGAGCATCTTCGAGTCCATCTCGCGCACGCCGCGCCAGGACATGCAGAAGTGCGAGGCTTCCATGACCACGGCCAGGCCGTCGGGGCGGGTCTTGTCCATGATCAGGTCGGCCAGCTGGATGATGGCCTCTTCCTGGATCTGGGGACGGCCCATGATCCAGTCCACCAGGCGCGCGTACTTGGACAGGCCGATCACATTGGTGTTCTTGTTGGGCAGCACGCCGATCCAGATCTTGCCTATCACGGGACACAGATGATGGCTGCAGGCGCTGCGCACGGTGATGGGGCCGACGATCATCAGCTCGTTCAGATGCTCGGCATTGGGGAATTCGGTGATC
>JAFAIY010000453.1 GCA_019236485.1 Comamonas sp.
CCCGGCGTGCCCGAGCAGTTCCACAACATCGGCATCCGCATCGAGGACGATGCCGTGGTGACCGAAACCGGCTGCGAGCTCATCACCCGCGGCGTGCCCGTCAAGGCCGACGAGATCGAAGCGCTGATGCGCGGCTGACCCGCGCGAGACGGCTGGCCATGACCGATTCCCTCCCCAAGGACGCCAAGAGCCCCGCCACGCAGAGCGGGCATCTGGACATCTGGCTCTGGGCCCTGGGTCTGCCGGGCGTGCTGGCGCTGGCCTGGACGGTGCGGCCCGAATGGCTGGGCGCGCTGACCTCCCAGCATTCGATCTTCATGGCGCGCTGGCTGGCGGCGGCCGGTCTGAGCCTGTTGCTGGCGCTCAGCGTCTGGTTGGGCGTGAGGCTGGGCCCCCAGGTAGGCCTGGGCACGCCCCTGGTCAGCATCGTGGTCCAGGGGCGCTCGCCCTGGCGCGGCATACGCTTTCTGAGCCTGCCGGGAATGGCCGGCGGCATCATAGGCGCGGTCTGGCTGGTGACACTGGCCGTGCTCTGGCCCGAGAGCCTGGCCATGGTGGACCCGGTCTACGGCCTGCCGTTGCTGCCCAAGCTGCTGTACGGCGGCCTTACCGAGGAGCTGCTGCTGCGCTACGGCGGCCTGTCGCTGGTGATGTGGCTGCTGTGGCGGCTGTTCGGCGACGGCCAGCGGCGCCCGGGCTGGCTGCTGGGCTGGTGGGCCGTGGTCATCACGGCCCTGCTGGCGGGAGCGGTCCCGGTGTATTTCGCCTGGTCCGTGCTGGCCCATGTCTCGGGTCCGGTACTGGCGCAGTTGCTGCTGTGCGAAATCGTCTACGGGCTGCTGGCCGGCCTGCTGTTCTGGCGCTACGGCCTGGAGGCCGCGATGCTGGCCCATGTGGTGACCTATCTGCTCTCCCACGGCCTGGTCTGAGCCCGCTATTTGAACCTGCGGGGTAAAACTGTTTCAACGCCGCTCTTGATGCGCTGCACAACGGCAGCGCGAACAGGCTTAGCCATCCTCTGGGATGCTCTCTGATTGATAGCGTTTTGCGCTGACAAGGCATTGATTGCACACAGAGTTTGCTGTGATCGCTAGAAACGGCAAGCCGGTGCAGCTACAGTTTTAGGGGGGTGTCGCGGGCGCCTGCCGCGTTGTCGAAGATGCGGTCATGTAACCGCTTCCGTGCCAGAATTGAAACCCGATTACATTCCATCGCGAGAGAGACATTTCATGCAAATCCGTCGTGCTACCAAGATCGTCGCCACACTGGGCCCCGCTTCCAGTGATCCGCAGCTGCTCGAGCAAATGGTGCGCGAAGGCGTGAACGTCGTGCGCCTGAACTTCAGCCATGGCAAGGCCCAGGACCATATCGACCGCGCCGTCATGGTGCGCGAAGCCGCCCAGCGCGCGGGCCGCGAGGTCGCCATCATGGCCGACCTGCAGGGTCCCAAGATCCGCGTCGGCAAGTTCGCCGAGGGCAAGGTCTGGCTGGAGCCCGGCATGCGCTTTGTGCTCGACGCCTCGCGCACCGAGCCCGGCGACATCCACGGCGTGGGCCTCGATTACAAGGAGCTGCCGCGCGATGTGAAGGCTGGCGATGTGCTGCTGCTCAACGACGGCCTGATCGTGATGACCGTGGAGGCCGTGCGCGGCGAGGCCGTGCACACCGTGGTCAAGCTCGGCGGCGAACTGTCCAACAACAAGGGCATCAACAAGCAGGGCGGCGGCCTGACGGCCCCGGCGCTGACGGCCAAGGACATGGAGGACATCAAGACCGCGATGAGCTTCCAGGCCGACTATGTGGCCGTGAGCTTTCCCAAGAACGCCACCGACATGGAAATGGCGCGCCAGCTGTGCAATGTGGCCGCGGCCCAGTACGGCCACAAGCCCGGCCTGATCGCCAAGATCGAGCGTGCCGAAGCGATTCCGCGCCTCGAGGAAATCCTCAAGGTTTCCGACGGCATCATGGTGGCTCGCGGCGACCTGGCCGTGGAAGTCGGCAATGCCGCCGTGCCCGCGCTGCAGAAGAAGATGATCCGCATGGCGCGCGATATGGACAAGGTGGTCATCACCGCGACCCAGATGATGGAGAGCATGATCACCAACCCCGTGCCCACGCGTGCCGAGGTCAGCGACGTGGCCAACGCCGTGCTCGATGGCACCGATGCCGTGATGCTCAGCGCCGAAACCGCGGCCGGCAAGTACCCGCTGGAGACCGTGCGCGAGATGGCCGCCATCTGCGCGGCCGCCGAGGCCGCCGAAGACCGCGTCAAGGATGCCGACTTCAGCAACAGCCAGTTCAAGCGCACCGACCAGGCGATTGCGCTGGGCGCGCTGTTCACGGCCCACCATCTGGGCGCCAAGGCCATCGTGGCCATGACGGACAGCGGCTCCACGGCGCTGTGGATGAGCCGCCACCGCATCCATATCCCCATCTACGCGCTGACGCCGCGTCTGGCCACCCAGCGCCGGATGGCTCTGTACCGCAATGTGCGACCTCTGCTGATGGACACCAGCGCCGACCGCGACACGGCGCTGGATCAGGCCAAGGGCCATCTGCTGGAGCGCGGCATCGTGCAGTCGGGCGATGTGTATGCGATCACCTGCGGCGAACCCATGGGCCAGCCGGGCGGCACCAATATGCTCAAGATCTGCCGGGTGGAATAACCGAGCTCACTCCCTGAGCGGCTTTGCCGCTTCCCCCCCGAGGGGACGGCATCTTTGCTGCGAGGCAGCGGGGCCGCCTAGGCATCTTGCTCGATGCCTCTGAGCTGAAGAATGCCTCATAAAAAACTGCCAGCGCTTATGGATAAAGCGCTGGCAGCTTTTGTTTTGATAGCGCAGGTTTCAGCGGCCGAGCGCGCAGCCGTCTATGCGCGGCTCCGAGGCGCCGTGCAGCAGGCCGCGCTCACGCATGGTGCGCTGCGTGACGGCTATTCGGATGCGTGGGGCGCGACGGACGGCGTTGCGGCGCGCCTGAGGCCATGGCGGCGTCTGGCCCACCACAGGCCCGCATGCCAGACGCAGACCGCGCTGGCGCAGCCGACGACGGCGCCGGCCAGGATGTCCGAGGGGAAATGCACGCCCAGCACCACGCGGCTCAGGGCCACGGCGCAGGCCAGCAGCCAGACCAGGGGCGACAGCCAGGAGCGGTGGCGCGTCACGCCCAGCTGCACGCTCTGCGCCAGCGCAAAGGCGCCGGCCGCATGCATGCTGGGAAAGCTGGCGCTGGCGCCATGCTGTATCCACTGCAGGCCCATGCCGAGCTGGGCCGGGCGCGGCATGGGAAAGCCCCAGCGTATGAGGCGGCAGACCACCCAGGCCAGGGCCATGGACAGCAGGGCCAGTTGCAGGCTGCGGCGCCAGCCCTTGCCCATGGCCAGCAGGCCGGCGGCAATCGGCAGGGCCGACAGCACCGGCAGCCAGTTGGAGGCAAAGCGCGCCATGGGCACCAGCCATTGCGGGCTGTGGGTGCTGGCGTTCAGAAAGTGGAAGAAGGGGGGATCAAAGAACAGCATGAAAACTCTCTCGCTGAAAAGCTGCGGCGCACCTCAGTCGGCAGGCCGCAGATTGTCCGGCGCGGCGGGCGGGTGCGCCGGCATCTGCCGGGCCAGGTGGCGGGTGATGAGCAGATCGCAGAGCCAGCTGCAGGTCCAGCACAGCCAGGCCGTCCACAGCGTATGGCTCATGAAGTGCGCGCCGCGCATCTGCTGGGCCAGGCCCAGCGCGAAGCCGGCCAGCAGGGCCGCGGCCAGCCACCAGCGCGCGGCCCTTGGCTGGGTATGGCGCAGCGCGAAATAGCCGCTGATGAAGGCAAAGCCCGCCGAGGCATGGCCGGCCGGGAAGCAGTGGCCGCCGCCGCCGTCCGCCACGCCCCAGGCCCAGTGCGAGACAAAGTGGCCGATGCCGCCGAAATCACTGAGATCCCAGGGGCAGCTGGTGATGCTGATGCGCTTCATCGCCGTCATCACGGCCAGGCCCAGCATGGCGACCGCCACCAGCTGCACGCGCCTGGCATAAGGCAGGCGCCGCAGCAGGCCGATCGGCCACCAGATGCCCAGGCTCAGGCCCAGGACCAGGGCCCAGGCCAGCTTGCGCGCGCCATCGTGGGCGATACTGACCATGAACCAGTTGTGCTGCAGCGCAAAGCCCTGGTCGCTGCCGAACCAGTGGGCCATGGGCAGGTCCAGCCCGCTCATGTCCCAGGCCAGCACGCAGCCCAGCGCGACCACGGTCCAGCTCAGCAGCTGCGGCGTGGACTGCAGGGAAGGGCTGACAGGCTTGACCATGCCCGCCACGATAGAAAGCGCTTCTTAACAATGGCTTAAAAGCGCTTCGCTCCGATCAGCCGCGCAGCCGGGCGAAACGCAGCTGCTTGAGGCGCGGCGCCAGGCGCAGATGCCGCCCGCGGCGCAGCCGCCAGGCGAGGTTCCAGACCAGCAGGGCGCCGGCGCAGCCGACCAGGGCACCGGCCATCACGTCCGAAGGGAAATGCACGCCCAGATGCACGCGGCTCCAGGCTATGGCCACGGCCGCGGTCCAGGCCAGCAGCACCAGCGGCTTGGAGCGGCGCGTGCAGCCCAGGCTCAGCGACATGGCCAGCGCAAAAGCGCCGCAGGCATGCAGGCTGGGGAAACTGGCGCGGCCGCCATGCGCAATCCATTGCATGCCCAGGCTCAGCTGGAAGGGGCGCGGTGTGGGGAAGCCCCAGCGTATCAGGCGTGCGATCAGCCAGGCCGTGGCCATGGACAGCAGCAGAAGCAGCATGCTGCGGCGCAGGGCCGGGGAGCCGCGCAGCAGCGCCAGCACGACCAGGATGCCACTCAGCTGGGGAAGCCATGCGGACAGCAGGCGCGCGGCCTGGATGCTCAGCCAGGGCGTCTGCGCATCGGCATTGACCAGCGCGTACAGGAATGGATCAAAGAAGAACATCGAACGCGCGCCAGGGGTGATTGAGCTGCGCATCATAGAGGACGGTAGCGGCCGCGAAATTGCAGTTTTCCCGCCTGTAGCGCGGCCGCAACCGCATGCGGGCCGCACGCCCGGGCGGCAATCGCCTTGCGGCCGGCGGGGCCGGCATTGCCAAGCACAATGCGCTCATGCGAATTCTGGTGGTCGAAGATAACGAGGGCATTGCAGCCGGCCTGCGTGCCAACCTCATGCAGCGCGGCTATGCGGTGGATGTCTGCGCCAGCGTGGCCGAGGCCTGGCATGCGCTGAGCACCGAGCGTTTCGACGCCCTGCTGCTGGACCTGGGCCTGCCCGACGG
>JAFAIY010000283.1 GCA_019236485.1 Comamonas sp.
CGGCCGTTGCCTCCATCTGGGCGGCCAGCAGCGCTTCGTTATCCACCTCTCCGCCGTCTTGCAAGTCGGCCCATTCCTGGGCCGATAACAGCTGTTTGAGCTTGGATGCCGCTTCACCGGTCTGCGAACTATGGGCCTCATCGGCAATCACGACAAAGTTACGCCCTTCGGTATCGGCCAGCTCCTGCGCAGCCTTCATGGCCGCAGGGAAGGTCTGGATGGTGCAGACAATGATTTTCTTGCCATCCGTCAGCGCATCTTTGAGGGCTGTGCTTTTGCTGCCATGTTCATTGGTGATGCTGGCCACCACGCCATGGTTGCGCTCCAACTCAAACACCGCTTCTTTGAGCTGAGCATCCAGCACCGTTCGGTCACTGACCACCAGCACGCTGTCAAACACCTTCTTGTTGTCCGCGTCGTGCAAATCCGCAAGAAAATGCGCAGACCAGGCAATCGAATTGGTCTTGCCAGAGCCAGCCGAGTGCTGAATCAAGTAACGCAGGCCTGCGCCTTGAGTCTTGATGTCCGCCACCAGCTTACGCGTGGCATCGAGCTGGTGATAGCGCGGGAAGATGTAGAACTCGGGCTGTTTTTTATCGTCGCGTTTGCACACCAGATAGCGGTGCAAGATATCCAGCCAGCTATCTCGTTGCCACACCTCTTCCCACAGATAAGCGGTGGCAAAGCCTGCGGGATTGGGGGCGTTGCCTGCCCCACCCGCATTGCCCCGATTGAACGGCAAGAAAACCGAATCAGGACCTGCCAGCCGGGTGCACATCATTACCTCGCTCTGGCTGGCCGCAAAGTGCACCAACGCACCGCCCGGAAAGCCCAGAACCGGCTCCAGCACCCCGCCCTTGGGGTAAGGCTGCCGGTCAAAGCGGTACTGGTCCACAGCATCCTGCACGCCTTGGGTAAAGTTGCTTTTGAGCTCTGCCGTGGCTACAGCAATGCCATTGAGAAACAGCACCAGGTCCAGCTCATCCTGTGGACGATTGGGCGAATGGCGCACCTGACGCACGACACGCAAGCGGTTGGCTTTGTAGTCCGCTTGAATCTTGGGATTCAGCGCCAGCGCAGGCTTGAACTGCGCCAGCTCCAAGGGAGCTCGCAGGCCCAGCATTTCCACACCACGGCGCAACACCTCCAGCGTGCCGCGCTCGTTCAGGCTTTTACGCACGCGCTCGGCCAACACCTTGGGCAAGGCAACACCATGGGTCTTGGTCAAACGCTGCCAGCTGTCGGGCTGTGTTTGCTCAATCCAAGCCAGCATATCGGGCATAAACAAGCCATTGGCTTGGTCAAACTGCGCGGCATCGCCTTCTTTGTAGTGCCAACCGTTTGCTGCAAGGTGAGTGCAGATTTCGGCTTCGAAGTGGTGTTCCTGGTGCAGGTTCATTTGCTCAATGCTTTCAGGTGGTCCATGACGAGGTCGGCGCGTTCGGGTTCAGCTATCAGGCCCGGCAGCACGTCCACGAAGTCGGGCCCACAACTCGAAGCTCTTTGGGGAGGCTCAAGCTCGCTGTGCATCGTCCTGTTCCTCGTCCTCGTCATTGGCCGCCACGGCAGCTGAGGAACCCACTTCAGCCTGCTGCTGGACGGCTTTGCCCATCGCATGACCAATCAGCACCAGCAATGCCTTTTTGCGCGCCGCGTAGAAGCCATGGAAGTCGTCCACTCGCAGCAGCCCGGGCTCGATGACGTGGGTTTGCAGGATGCCGTCCATGGCTGCGTTATCCATCTTCACCTGCTCATGCTTTTGCAGCTTGGCCAGATATGCCGAAGGCGCGACGCCACCAATCATGCGATTGGCCTTGTAGGACAGCGGTGTCTTGTTGACGACCGTGTTGTAGAGCTTCCTTCCGATGCCCTGCTTCTCGCACCAGTCCTGGGGAAAGATGTGGTGGATGTCCATCGCCACGTCCTCGGCGTCCAGCTCGGTGATGGTGCCCTTCCAGAAGAAGTCCGCCGCCTTGCCGCGCAGCAGTAGCACATTGAGGCCCTTGTAGGCCGCGCTCAGACGCGAGGTCATGCGGTCCAGGCGGTCGGGCCGGAAGGCCGCATCGTGGATAGTGCGCGGCTCCGCTGCGGCGTCGGAATCAATCCAAGCCAGCAGGTCCTCGGCATCGTTGGCGATGCGCGTTTCCACCGCACCACCGTACAACTCGCCCAGCACGCCGCACCAGTACCAGCGCGCCAGCTTGTCGTAGATACGCGGCTCTTTCCAGCGCTCCTCCAGCAGGGCCAGCACGGCAGCTAGGGGGGCCAGCTGGGTGCGGTAGGGCAGGTCGCGCCCGTCGCGCACGCATTCGCGCTTGAGGAACTTGGCTGCGCATTTGAAGCCCTCTTCGGCAGCGTCAGCCCACTCTTGGTAGGCCGCCAGCGGCATGTCCAGGATGGTGGCGCGCTTGGCGCTGACCGGAGTGACCTGCTTGCCCGTTTTGCCGTCGGCCAGGTCGGATTTGCGGCGCTTCAGCGTGTGTAGCATGGCAATCGCCTGCAGAAAATCCGTGGATTCGAGCGCCGTCAGCACCGGCTCCTTGGCCAGCCGCTTCTGGCGCGACTCCACCTTGCGTGCCGCGCTGCCGAACCAGTCGTCGCGTAGGTTGTAGCCGTCGGCGGCATAGGTCGCCGTGACCAGCTCAAACACGTTCAGCGGCACTCCACCGGTGTTCACCTTCTCGAACACCAGGCACACGGCCTCCTTGCTGGTAGACCGGTGCAGTTGGATGACGGGCAGCTGGTAGCTGCGGAAAGCCTGCAAGACCTGCTTGCGGAACTTCATGTACAGCCCGAACTGCTCAGGACACGCTTCCTGCAGACCTTCTTCCCAGGCGTCCGAGTTCAGCGTCTGCCGGCAGGGAAAGTAGAGCTGCTGGTATTCCTTCTCCGGGGTCGTGAGGTCTAGCTTGATGTCGCGGCCGAAGTTCTCGCGCAAGCATTTGTCTGCCTCAACGGCGACCACGGCATCCTCCAGCGACTCCACACCGTCCAGCGCGCGCTTGATGTCCCAGTAGTAGTAACGCTCAATGGCGCGGCCCTTCTCGTTGCGCGTGGCCACCGGCCCGTCGATGGATAGCACCTGCGTCAGCGTGGTCAGCCGTTGCTGGCCGTCCAGTATGAGCAGTTCGGCGGCGGGTGCTGGGGTCGGCAACTTTACCCCTTCCACCGGCCGAATCTGGAAGCGTGTCTCGCCCCCAGTCTCCAGCAGCATCACCGCGCCGACAGGGAAAGAGCGCGCGATGCTCACCAGCAGGCTGCGCACATGGCTGTCGTCCCAGACCCAGCCGCGCTGGAAGTCCGGCAATTGAATCTTGCCGATGCTGACGTCTTTGAGCACGTCCTCCAATGAGCGTTTGGTGCTGTCGAATTGGCTCATCTGCTTCTCCCTGATGGTTTTTGCCTTGTCGGAATTTATGCGCTGCGCACGTCGATTTTGCCGGTGACGGCGGCGGCGATGAGTGCGCTGCGACGCTCTTGTAGCAACAAGATTCCACGTTCGCAGTCACATTTCAGCGTATCTAACTTTTCAAGTTCGGCATCAAGGAACTCGCAAATCTCCGTCTGCTCGTCAGCTGGCGGCAACGGAACTTTGAAACCTTGCAGGGTGCCGAGATAAATACCAGGTTGAGCAGAAAACCCAACGTTCTCCCAAAGTTGTTCTTGGAAGGCGCCGCTACTGATGCAATAGAAGAGCCATCGCGATTTCAGCCCAAGCTGGGGGCGGAAGACTGCAAGGCTCCGCTGAATGTGGAACTTGCCCATCCCATCCGGAACGATGGCAACTTTGCCAAGCGTCGCGCCAACGATTGCCATGAGGACATCATTGACTTGTGGAACGAATGCTCTGCACAACTCCGCGTAGTCCTTAGGCGAAATCATCGAGTCATCGTCTCGAAGCCCGAACTTACTTTCGTCGATGTTGCGAACGCTGAGTAGCGGGATGCCATCTTCAACGCGCGGCGGTGGCAAATGCGTTCCGTCCTTCAGCAGCGTACAAAGATGTTTCAATGCAATCGCTCGCCAATGCGCCGGCACCTCCCCCAGCCATGCCACGCTGGAATCCTTTATCAGGGCCTTGGGGTCGAGGCCCTTGGTGACGGCATGGGAGATAGTGGCCTGGCG
>JAFAIY010000298.1 GCA_019236485.1 Comamonas sp.
CGAGCCCACATTGAACGCATAGCTGCCGGCGCGCACGACGCCGGGCGTGAACTGCAGTGCTTGTGAGTTCAGTTCTGCACCGTCTACCTGTGCGCTGCTGATTTCGGCGGCCGCATTCACGCAGGTCAGATGCTGGCGCATCAGGCCGGGCTTGGCGCGGCCGGCGCGGATCTTCGTCAGCGCGAAAGCCTGGCCCGTGCACATGGACAGGGCCAGTGCGCTGCGCAGTATCTGGCCGCCGCCTTCGCCTTGGGAGCCGTCGATTTCTATCATTGTTCTTATCCTTTTATTCTTGGTTGTTCTCTTGATTATTCGGTGTTGAAGTGCAAAACGGCCTCATGCAAAAAGGCATCGGCGGCGCGCACAGACTTGCTGCTCAATGGGCTGGCCTGCGGCGCATGTTGCTCGGCCTGGGCTAGCTCGGCTTGCAAAAACGCCTGTATGCGGGGCCAGGGCGCGCTGGTGGCTGCTTCGCCGGCGCGCATCTTGACTGCCAGCAGGGCGTTGAGTTCGGCCAGCAGGTCGGCATCATGCAGCAGCGCGGTCGCCAGTTCGGCAAAGCGCATGGGCGGCACACCACCGACCTCGCGTATCCAGCGTGCGGCCAGCAGAGGGCGCAGCGCGTAGAAATATTTTTTGTACTTCACGACTTCGCTGTCCGCGCGCAGATGGCTTTTCATGGTCTTGCGCGCCATGGACAGATAGTGGTGATAGCCGCGTACGGGTGAGAAGCTTTGCAGCGCTAGCTCGTGCAGGCGCGCCACCCAGTGAGCATTGCTGCAATAGACCACGGGCGAGCGAAGCCACTCCAGCAGCACCGGGTTGGAGGCCTGCATCAGCTGCAGCGCCTTGCGCAGTTCCCAGCCGCTCACGTCCAGCTCGGCACTCACCGGCAGCTCTATCACGTCGCGGCCTGAGCGTGTGCGCAGATACCAGGGCAGACGGTGCACATAGACAAAGCGCACGTCGTAATCGCTGTCGGGCGAGGCAAAGCCCCAGCCGCGGCTGCCTGACTCGCAGGCAAACAGCACCGTCACATCGTGCTTCTGTTCGAGTGCCTCGAGCTGGGCCTGAACGGCGCTACGCATGGCGTCGGATACCGGGTGCGCGCTCAGCAGGCTCTCTTGGGGTTTGAATTCTTGTTCAACGGTTTGCATGATGGTTCTCGTTCTTTTACAGGCAGCGAGAACCCATGCTCCCGCTGCATTCGCTAACCCTTGACGCAGATCACCTGCTTGAGGGTATGGACCACTTCCACCAGGTCCTTCTGGGCGGCCATGACGGCGTCGATGTCCTTATAGGCCATGGGAATCTCGTCGATCACGCCTTCGTCCTTGCGGCATTCCACGCCTTCGGTGGCCTTGATCTGGTCGGCCACCGAGTACAGCTTCTTGGCCTTGGTGCGGCTCATCACACGGCCCGCGCCATGGCTGCAGCTTTCAAAGCTCTCGGGGTTGCCCAGGCCGCGCACGATGTAGCTGCGCGCGCCCATGCTGCCGGGGATGATGCCCATCTCACCGCGCTTGGCGCTCACGGCGCCCTTGCGGGTGACGAACACATCCTCGCCAAAGTGATGCTCCTTCTGCACATAGTTGTGGTGGCAGTTCACGGCCTCCACATGGGCCTCGAAAGGCTTGGCAATCAGCTTGCGCACGGTGGCGATCAGGTTGGCCATCATCACTTCGCGGTTGCTCATGGCGAACTTCTGCGCCCAGGACACGGCGCGCACATAGTCGCCAAAGTAGCGGGCTCCTTCTTCGAAGTAGGCCAGGTCCTGGTCGGGCAGATTGCGCTGGTGCAGCTCGGCATCCTTCTTGGCCAGCTCGATGAAATGGTTGCCAATGGCATTGCCCACGCCGCGCGAGCCCGAGTGCAGCATGAACCAGACAAAGCCAACCTCGTCCAGACACACTTCCACAAAGTGATTGCCGGTCCCCAGGGTTCCCAGGTGCTTGCGGTTATTGGTCTTTTCGAGCCTGGGGTGCAGCTCGCACAGCGCGTCGAATTCATCCACCAGCGTGGCCCATTTCTGGTCCACCAGATCGGGAGGGTTCTCCCAGGCGCCAGGATCACGGCCACGGCTTTTGGGTGCCGATCCATGGGGCACGGCTTTCTCGATGGCCGAGCGCAGCGTGGCCAGGCTGTCGGG
>JAFAIY010000507.1 GCA_019236485.1 Comamonas sp.
GGGGCATCGGCCCGCGGCCGTGGTCATTTCCTCGGTGGCATCGGCCCATCTGCCGTTCGAGAAAAACCCGCTGGCGCCGGCGCTGGAGGCCGGCGACGAGGCCAGGGCCCGCGCCATCGTGGAGAACGCGGGCGAGCAGGGCGGCAATCTGGCCTATGCGGGCAGCAAGAACGCGCTCACGGTGGCGGTGCGCAAGCGTGCCGCCGACTGGGGCAAGGCGGGCGTGCGCCTGAACACTATCGCCCCCGGCGCGACCGAGACGCCGCTGCTGCAGGCCGGTCTGCAGGACCCGCGCTACGGCGAGTCGATCGCCAAGTTCGTGCCGCCGCTGGGCCGCCGTGCCGAGCCCGCGGAGATGGCCTCGGTCATCGCCTTTCTGATGAGTCCCGGCGCTGCCTATGTGCATGGCGCACAGATCGTCATCGACGGCGGCATCGACGCCATGATGCGTCCCACCCAGTTCTGATGCCGCGCCATGAATACCTTTGAACACATGAGCGCCGTGGTGCAGCGCTATGTCGCCGCACTCAATGCCTCGGATCTGGAAGGCATCGTGGCGCTGTACGCCGCGGACGCCACGGTAGAGGACCCGGTGGGCTCCGAACCCAAGCGAGGGCTGGAAACCATTCGCGCCTTCTATGCCAAGGCCTTGCAGCTGCCGCTGCGCGTGGAACTACAGGGCGAGGTGCGCGCCGTTGCGAACGAAGCGGCTTTTGCGTTCACCGTGAGCTTCGAGCACCAGGGCCGCCGGACCACGATCGCCCCCATAGACCATTTCCGCTTCGACGCTGAGGGCAAGATCGTCAGCATGCGTGCGCTGTTTGGGCCGCAGAATATGCACGAGCTCTGATGGATCGCTGCTGCGGAGCAGGCGCAGTCTGCTCCTGAATTAAAAGCTGTTTGCGCTTGATGTGTATTGAATTTTGGCAGTTTGCTTCTCAAATTCATGCAATCAAAGCGCAAGCAGCTTTTGTTTTAATAGCGGATGATTTTTGTCGGTAACGGGTAATTGGTGGGTATCGGCCAGAAGTAGCCAGAGACTCTTGCAGAAGGCAGACATCTGTCAAAAGTCGGTGTTGTTGCTCAACACACTCATGCGTCAAAGAAATTGATGTGAAATTGACAATCGCTTACTTCGGTTTAGAAGGTTAATAGAGCCTGTGCTCTACTTCCTAAGTGATCCTCTCCCGACACAACGGAATCCATGTTGAGCCTTCGCGACCCGTACAAGAAGAAAGTCAGCTTCATTGATCAGCTGATAAATGGTCTAGTTACAAGCCTTCTCCAGTCTAGGCAACTCTTGCTTAAAACCATTGCAGGAGTTTTCTTTGTAGCTTCTATATTGATAGCGTCAACTTGGCTCATTCTGGATGAGTCGCATGACTATCACGTCCAGCGGGGGGTAGATGAGACGGTTAACCAAGCTCGTCTGTTGAGCTACGAGTTAAACACTGAGATACGGCTGATAGATAACGCTCTTGCGACGATCGCTCACGAGTACCAGGAGACGGGCTCCACCGCATCGGAGTTTGAGAGCGCAGTGCTCAATCAGCGCACCTTGCTGCCTTTCTCCAGGGCTGTGCGCGTGGCCGATGCAAGCGGTACGGTTCGCCTGGGTCTTCTGCCTGGTGAGCAACCTTTCTCGATCAGCGAGCGTGCTTACTTCGATACCGTAAAGCACTCGGAACAGATGGTGATCTCCGAGCCGTTGATCAGCCATTCTTTCAAAGAATGGAGCGTGGTTCTTTCTCGCAAACTGGAAGCACCAGACGGTTCCTTCCAGGGTGTTGTATTTGTGGTGCTCGAGGTGGAGCACTTTCGCAAACTATTCGAAAAGCTAACACCCGGCAAAGATAGCGCAACCACCTTGCGCTCTGCCGAAGGCCGGGTTGTGGCCCGTTACTCCGCGGCGGCTCCCACCTCGACAGCTGGTATCGGCGGAACCTCTACATCGTCGGCGCTCAAAGAAACTCGACGACTTAACCCGGAGCAGGGGTGGTACATCACTCCTACAGCGTTGGATGGCATCGAACGCATTACTGCCTATCAACGTCTGTCAGCACCCTACCCGTTGACGGTGTACACAGGCATTGGTACTGAAAGCTACCTCCAGCCTTGGCGCAATGAAGCCGTGGCAGCCTGGAGTTTGACCGCACTTTGTGTGTTGTTGGTGACGTTTGGTGCAGGTAGCTTGTTTCTACATCAGCAACGAGAGCTAGTGGCCAAACTTCAAAACGCGCAGTTGCTCAGAGAGCAAAATTTCTTCGTTGAAAACGACCTGATTGGCATGATCAAGGTACGTGACCGCAAAATACTCTGGGCCAACACAGCCATGGCACGTATGTTGGGTAAGCCTGTTTCGGAGTTGCTTCAGCAATCCAAGCGCTGCATTTATCCTGACAAGGAGACGTACGAGCGAATGGGGAGACTGTCCAGCGAGGCGCTAAGCCGTAACCGGCGTTTTCGCACGGAGGTGCAACTGCAAAATAGCGACGGTCAAACCTTCTGGGTCGATGCCAATGCGGCACAGATCACTGATACGGATTCGGTGTGGATCTTTGTGGATGTGGATGCCCACAAGAAACGCCAGCTAGAGATTGAACATCAAGCCTCGCATGATGCTTTGACAGGCTTGGCCAACCGCCGTCTCATCATCTCGCAAATGCAGCGGTTCATCGCGCTTGTTGATCGAGACCAAGGTACTGTTGCAGTGTGTTTTATCGATCTGGATGGTTTTAAGAGCGTGAACGACACCTATGGGCACGACGCAGGCGATATTGTGCTCAGGACGATAGCTGAACGATTAACAAGTGTAGTGCGATCCCATGACTGCGTAGCCCGGCTGGGTGGTGACGAATTCATTGTGGTGCTGACTGGACGCAACAACCATGAGAATGCCGTGCAAACCATGCAGCGCTGTTTGGACATGGTGCAGATTCCTATCGTGGTTGAGGATGGTCATATCGCAACGGTAGGGTGCAGCATTGGCATTGCCTACTATGAGGGCAACAGTGAACCATGCGATTCTTTATTGGAACGCGCAGATGAGGCAATGTACATGGCCAAGCGCGCAGGCAAAGGACGAATCATCGAGTCGGTTCGGGTGCAAGCTAGTGGGAGTACATCTGAACATTCGCCAGTCGCTGCTTAGCAGGTAGGTACAACACACGAGGATGTAAAACTCAAAGCGACTCTTGATGTAGTAGCTCTGCGTCTGCTTTTTACGTATGCTTCAGTGGCTGCTCAGGGTGGCGGATTCAACCGGTCGTTCAGATCAAGCTGCCGGCCATTGCTTAGCGGAGTGGCGGCAACATGGTCAGCACCCGCGCCGTCCAACGGGCCTGTGAAGCCTTTGGCCCGGCCATCTGTAATACCTATCGGATAGTTTGAGCAGTGTGGCAGCTATCGAGAAACGTCTGATATGGATTTGGAAGAGTGACGAAATTTCGGTGCTCGCGCTAGCAACCCTGCTCAGTGTTCCATTCCTGTCGCGGGCTGAATCCAGCATTGAGGTTGGATTTTATTCCGAGGGATCTGCGCAAAAACTGGTTCGCGAGACGATTGCGAGTGCACAGCATCCACATGCTTGCCTGCGCATTTCAGGCGCCGGACATCATGCAGGCGCTGGTCGATGCCAAGAACCGTGGTGTTTCTGTGCGCGTGGTGGTCGGCAAGAAACGCGACCAAGGTAGGGCCAGCAAAACGGCCATGGATTTCGTGATCCGTAATGGCGTGAGTTTGCGGACGAACGAGCATTTCAACATCCACCATGACAAGGTGATCATCGTCGACGGCGGTACGGTCGAAACCGGCTGCTTCAATTTCGCGCCGTCAGCGGAGACAGCCAACTCTGAAAAACTGATCGTTAATCGAGACATGCCGAACGTTTCGCGCAAGTTCCTCGCACATTGGCAATCCCGCTGGGATCTTGAAGAGCCATATCCAGTGCCCTGAGTTAAATGGCAGGCTGGCCCAGTCCCTTATCCCGGCATCCATCACGAGAGCGCAGCAGCGCCGGATTTTCCGAGTGAATCGACTATCGACACCGGTTGAGATGATCAAATTTCGGGTTTTGCCCAGAGTTCCTGTCCTCAGTGCGTGAATGCACCTTGAGTCTGCGTGGGTAGAAATGCTTTAACGAAAGCCTTCTCCTGGCGCAGAATGCAAGGGTTACTCGCTGTCTTGCAAGGGGTGAAATAT
>JAFAIY010000512.1 GCA_019236485.1 Comamonas sp.
TCCTCCAATCCCCTGCGGTCCGCCCGCATGCCGGCCGCGTGGCCTGGATCACGGGCTCGACCAGCGGCATAGGCTGGGCCATAGCCCGGCAGCTGGCCCTGGAAGGCGCGGCCATCGCCCTGCATGGACGCGAAGCCGCCTCGGCCAGAACCGAGGCCCAGCTGGCCGAGCTGCAGGCACTGGGCGTGGCGGCCCGCTACTACGCGCTGGACCTGGCCGAGGGCGAGGCGATTGCACCGCTGGCCGCGCGCATCGCGGCCGAGCTGGGCGCCGTGGACATACTCGTCAACAACGCGGGCATGCAGCATGTGGAGTCGGTGCTGCAGTTTCCGCCGGCCAAATGGGAGGCCATGCTGGCCGTCAATCTCTCGGCGCCGTTCCGCACCATCCAGGCCTGCGCGCCCGCCATGCTGGAGCGCGGCTGGGGCCGCATCATCAATATGGCCTCGGTCAGCGGCCTGGTGGGCGTGGCCCGCAAGCCCGCCTATGTGGCCAGCAAGCATGGGCTGCTGGGCCTGACCAAGTCCGTGGCGCTGGAGTTCGCGACCACGCCCGTGACCTGCAACGCGATCTGTCCGGGCTGGGTGCTCACGCCCCTGGTCCAGGCGCAGATCGACGCGCTGGCCGGCCGCGAAGGCCTGGACCCGGATGCGGCCCGCGCCAGGCTGCTGGGCGCCAAGCAACCGTCTCAGGCTTTTGTGACGGTGGAGCAGGTGGCCTCGCTGGCCAGCTATCTGGCCAGCGACAACGCGGCCCAGGTGCGCGGAGCGCAGTGGAATATGGACGGCGGCTTCACGGCGGCCTGAAGCTATCAAATCAAGAGCTGATGGCGCTGATGGATAAATCGCCGGCAGCTTGTTTCATGCAAAACCATCCAAGGAGATCAACATGGCACTGAACGAAACCCACGACGCTGGCCTGCAAAGCTGGCTCGCCTCGGCCAACACGGGCAAAAGCGACTTTCCCATCCAGAACCTGCCGTTCGCGGTCTTCCGCCGCAAGAGCGGCAACGAGGCCTTCCGCGGCGGCGTGGCCATTGGCGACCAGGTGCTGGACATGGCGGCCGTGCGCGACGCCAAGGTGCTGGCCGGCGATGTGCAAGCCCAGGTCGAAGCCGCGGCGGCAAGCCAGCTCAACGCGCTGATGGCCATGAGTCCCGCGCAGTGGTCGGCCCTGCGCCTGGCCCTGTCGCGCGCGCTGCGCGCCGGAGCCAAGGAGGAAGCCGCGCTCAAGGCCTGCCTGGTGCCGCAGTCCGAAGTCGAATACACCGTGCCCGTGCAGGTGGGTGATTACACGGACTTCTACACCTCGGTCCATCACGCGACCAATGTGGGCAAGCTGTTCCGCCCCACCAACCCGCTGATGGAGAACTACAAGTGGGTGCCCATCGGCTACCACGGCCGCGCCTCCAGCATCCGCATCTCGGGCGTGGATTTCAAGCGCCCCAGCGGCCAGCTCAAGGCTCCCGATGCCGACCCCGTGCTCAAGCCCTGCAACCGCCTCGACTATGAGCTGGAGATGGGCATTTACGCGGGTGCCGGCAACCCCTGGGGCGATGCCATAGGCATAGAAGACGCCGAAAACCATATCTTCGGCCTGTGCCTGCTCAACGACTGGTCGGCCCGCGATGTGCAGGCCTGGGAATACCAGCCTCTGGGCCCCTTCCTGTCCAAGAACTTCGCCACCAGCATCTCGCCCTGGATCGTGACGCTGGAAGCGCTGGAGCCCTATCGCACGGCCTTCACCCGCCCCGCCGAAGATCCCCAGCCCCTGCCCTATCTGAGCTCGGCCGCCAACTCGCGGCGCGGCGCCCTCGATGTGCAGCTCAGCGTGGCCATCCAGACCGAGAAGATGCGCGCCGCCGGCCAGGCCGCCGAGCAGATCACCCAGACCAGCTACCGCCATGCCTACTGGACCATGGCCCAGCTCGTGGCCCACCACACGGTCAACGGCTGCGATCTGCAGCCCGGCGACCTGATGGGCACGGGCACGCTGTCCGGCCCCACGGCGGCCGAAGCCGGCGCCCTGCTGGAGATCACCGAAGGCGGCAAGAAGCCGCTGAGCCTGAGCAATGGCGAGAGCCGCACCTTTTTGCTGGACGGCGATGCCGTGGTCTTTACCGGCTGGTGCGAAAAGCCCGGCGCTGCGCGCATAGGCTTTGGCGAATGCCGCGCCACCGTGCTGCCCGCACGCCAGGTCTGACAGCGCTTCAGCCGCAAGAAAACCGGCCCGGCGCCGGTTTTTTTGTGCGCGCAAATCAGGGCCGCCGGACGTAACGTCATGACACAATTGCGCTCATGCCTGCCGCCTCGGACACCTTGAAGCCCGCCCCCGCCGCTGCCTCCGAGCAGCGCCAGGAGCCTGTGCTGCACTCTGCAGCGACCAGCCCCAGCCCGCTGCCGGCCTCCATAGCAGGCGCTTTCGCGGCCGCCGCCTATTCCCTGCAGCAGGAGCTGCAGAACGACGCCCCGGCCGAGGAAGAAGACGGCGGCCTGCTGCCCCAGCTCTATGCCAGCCGCATAGGT
>JAFAIY010000515.1 GCA_019236485.1 Comamonas sp.
CGCTGGCCGCGCTGCGCGATCTGATCCAGACCTCGCGCGTGCCCAGGCCCTGGGCGAAAGCATGCAGATGGGCGCTGCCCTGAACGCCGGCGCCGACGATGAGCAAAGGGCCCTGGGGCCGGGGCGCAAGCCTGCGCGCGGCCAGCAGCGAGACCGCGGCCGTGCGCCGGGCCGTGACCGTGGGGCCGTCCAGAATCAGCTGGCGCTGGCCGGTGGCTACATCGAACACCACGATATCGCCCTGAATCGTGGGGCGCATATGGGCCGCATTGCCGGGCGTGAAGCTGATCAGCTTGGTCATGGCCAGTTGTCCGTCGGTGGCCGGCATGCAGAACAGGGAGCCGCCCCGGGCCAGCGGCATGACTATGCGTGCGGGCACCGAGATGGATGAACTGTTTTGCAGCTGTTGCAAAAGTGTTTCGATTTCGTCGGCCAGAGCGCTCCAGGGCAGCAGGGCGGCGGTGGCCTGGGCATTAAGCGCGTCCGTATGGGTCGGGGTGATATCGGTCATCGTTGAGAGAGGCGGTGGCGGATGACCACAGCTTACAAAATTGCAAGCAGTGCGGGTGTTTGACCGACAGTCCTGTGGTTCTTGCGCAGCAGTCGCAGCGCGCACAATAGCGGCTGTCTCATTCATTTATTTTTGGCATCCCATGTTTGGCTTATCTTCCCGTCCGGCACAGCGTAAAGAACCTACCTGGACCCAGGCCGCCGCGGCCGGCTCCAAGTCCGAGCCGGTGTGGCGTGATGCTGCTGCGGCCCCGGCCTACGAGCCCAGCCAGGTGCAGGCCGGCGAGCCGCGCAAGACCTCCTCGGCCAAGCTGTGGCTCTCGGTGCTGCTGGCCGTGGCGGGCCTGCTGGCCGTGGCCTATCTGCTGCTGCGCATGGTCAATGTGGTGGAGGAGCAGATGGCGCGCAGCCAGCCCCAGCGCGGCAGCGCGGGAGCCAGCGTTCCCGCCGCTGTCAACGCCCCGGGGCGCTGAAACGTCAAGAATGGTGATGCGGGCAGGCGGAGCATCATTGCGGAGCCGGAAAAGTGAAAACCGGCGGCGGCCCGGGCCGCGAAGCACGTAATATCCGCCTCCCGGTTTCTGCGAACACAGCAAAGGAGTCACACCATGAGATGGGAAGGTAACCGCGAGTCGGACAATGTGGAAGATCGCCGCGGAGAAGGCGGCGGTGGCGGCTTTCCGATCGGTGGACGCAGCATAGGCATAGGCACGGTGGTGCTGGCGCTGATAGGCTGGGGCGTGTTCGGCATCAATCCGCTGACCACCATAGGCATGCTCTCGGGCGGCGGCGCGCCCCAGGTGCAGCAGCAGGCTCCGGCCCACAGGCCCGCGGCCGACGACCAGGGCGCCAAATTCGTCTCCACGGTGCTGGCCTCCACGGAGGACGTCTGGGCACAGATCTTCCGCGACGGCGGCGCCCAGTACCACAACCCCAAGCTGGTCCTGTACACCGGGGTCACGCGCACGGCCTGCGGCGCCGGCCAGTCGGCCATGGGACCGTTTTACTGCCCGGGCGACCAGAAGGTCTATCTGGACATGGATTTCTTCGGCACCATGGCCCGCCAGCTGGGCGCTCCCGGCGAGTTTGCGCGCGCCTATGTGATTGCCCATGAGGTAGGCCACCATGTGCAGAATCTGCTGGGCATCTCGGGCAAGGTGGACAGCATGCGCGGCCGCGTGAGCGAGCGCGAGCAGAACGCCATGTCCGTGCGCCTGGAACTGCAGGCCGACTGCCTGGCCGGCATCTGGGCCAACAAGTCGCAGCAGGCCAAGAACTGGCTGGAGCAGGGCGATATCGAATCGGCCGTCAATGCGGCCCAGCAGATCGGCGACGACAAGCTGCAGCGCGAAGCCACGGGCACGGTGCGGCCCGACAGCTTCACCCATGGCTCCAGCGCCCAGCGGGTGCGCTGGTTCACCCAGGGCTACAAGACCGGAAGCGTCAAGGCCTGCGACACTTTTGCGGCCCAGTCGCTCTGAGAGCGCGGAGGTCGGAACCCGGCGTGTGCTGAGTCACACGCTTTTTGTTTTATGGTGCTAAATTGCCCGGACTCGGGTTATCCCGATAGATTGCACGGGATTTTTCACAGGCTCTGCACCTCTGAAAACAACGGTGCTGCACCGGAAATGCACATGGACAACGCGAAAAACGCACTCGGTGCGACAATAGCGCCCTCAATGACAAGCTCTTTCTCCAATCTTCACTTGGCTGAGCCCCTGGCACGCGCAGTGGCCGACATGGGCTACGAGTCCATGACTCCGATCCAGGCGCAGGCCATTCCGGTCGTTCTGACCGGCAAGGACGTCATGGGCGCAGCCCAGACCGGCACAGGCAAGACAGCGGCCTTCTCGCTGCCGCTGCTGCAGCGCTTGATGCGCCATGAAAATGCCTCGGCATCGCCGGCACGGCATCCGGTGCGCGCCCTGGTGCTGCTGCCCACGCGGGAGCTCGCCGATCAGGTGGCGCAGCAGATTGCCCTGTATGCCAAGCACACCAAGCTGCGCAGCACCGTGGTGTTTGGCGGCATGGACATGAAGCCCCAGACCATCGAGCTCAAGAAGGGCGTGGAGGTGCTGGTGGCGACCCCCGGCCGTCTGCTGGACCACATCGAAGCCAAGAATGTGGTGCTCAACCAGGTCGAATATGTGGTGCTGGACGAGGCTGACCGCATGCTGGACATCGGCTTTCTGCCGGATCTGCAGCGCATCCTCTCCTATCTGCCCAAGAGCCGCACCACGCTGCTGTTCTCTGCGACCTTCTCGCCCGAGATCAAGCGCCTGGCCAGCAGCTATCTGCAGGACCCCGTGACCATCGAGGTGGCGCGTCCGAACGAGACGGCCTCGACGGTGGAACAGCGCTTCTACAAGGTCACGGATGACGACAAGCGCTATGCGATCCGCTCCGTGCTCAAGGAGCGCGACATCCGCCAGGCCTTCATCTTCTCCAACAGCAAGCTGGGCTGCGCACGCCTGACGCGCGCGCTGGAGCGTGACGGTCTGCGTGCCGCGGCCCTGCATGGCGACAAGAGCCAGGACGAACGCCTGAAGGCGCTGGAAGCCTTCAAGGCCGGTGAAGTCGATCTGCTGGTCTGCACCGACGTGGCGGCACGCGGTCTGGACATCAAGGACGTGCCCGCGGTCTTCAACTACGACGTACCGTTCAACGCCGAAGACTATGTGCACCGCATCGGCCGCACGGGCCGTGCCGGAGCCTCGGGTCTGGCCGTGACCCTGGTGACCGATCATGACAGCCGCCTGGTGGCGGACATCGAGAAGCTCACCAAGAAGAAGATCGAGGTCGAGCCCGCACCCATGTCCGACTTCCGCGCCGCACGTCAGAGCCGCGGCGGAGACGACTATCGCCCGCGCCGGGAACGCGAGTACGATGGCGTGGCCCGTGGCGCTCATGCCCACCGTCCGTCGCGCATGGCGCCGCGTGCGGCCAATACCGACCCCTTTTTCGACCGTCCCTATGAGGCCAAGGGAGCTGCCGAAGCCGCGGCCTGGGACAGCCAGCGCGCCGCGCCTGTCAAGACCCCGGGCATCAAGCCCAAGCGCAAGATCGCGGCCCTGTTCAAGGCCCCGGTAGCAGCCTCCTGATCCGGGCTGCGCATGAAAAAACGCCTGCTTTCGCAGGCGTTTTTGCTTTCCGGCCGCTTCAGCTCTTGGCGCCGGGTACCTGAGCCTGCGGGCACTGCTGCTGGATCAGCTCGCGCTCGTTCAGGTGCTCGCCGATGCGCATCATGCTCAGGCATCCGCCCCAGATGCAGCCGGTATCCATGGCCATGAGGTCGGGGCGATTGACATGGCCCAGCGTGGACCAGTGGCCAAAAGCGATGGGAATATCGGCCGTGGCCCGGCCCGGCACGTCGAACCAGGGCATCAGCCCTGCTGGGGCGTGCGCGGCGGATTCGACGCTGTCGAAGTCCATGACGCCTTCGGCGCTGCAAAAGCGCAGGCGGGTGAAAGCATTGACGATGCAGCGCAGGCGCTCGTCGCCCTGCAGATCGGCCGACCAGCGGTCCGGCAGATTGCCATACATATGTTGCAGAAACTGCGCAAAGTCCGCGCTCTGCAGCACGGCCTGCACCTCGGCGCTCAACGCCAGGCAGTCCTGCAGATCCCACTGGGGCAGCACGCCCGCATGCACCATGAGCAGATTTTCGCCATGGGCATTCGTATGCAGCCGCGCCAGCGGCTGCTGGCGCAGCCAGTGCAGCAAGGCCTCGCAGTCCTCGGCCTCGAGCACCTGGGCCAGCGTGTCGCGCTTGCTTTGGCGGCGCAGGCCCTGGGCCGCGGCCAGCAGATGCAGATCGTGGTTGCCCAGCAGGGCGCGCATGGAGTCGCCGGCGCGCATGCAGCGGCGCAGCACTTCGGCGGACTTGGGGCCGCGGTTGACGAGATCGCCGAGCACGTAAAGCGTGTCCCGACTTGCGGAAAAATCCACGGTTTGCAGCAGCCGCTCGAAGGCGTCGTCGCAGCCCTGGATATCCCCGATACAGTAAAGTGCCATGGTCTTCTTTCTTATGGACGAGTCATGGATTTTCTGCTGATCGCATTGCTGACGCTGCTCAATGGTGTGTTCGCAATGTCGGAATTGGCATTGGCCTCCAGCCGCCGGGCGCGTTTGCTGGCGCTGGCCGAAACCGGTGACAAGGGAGCCCAGGCGGCTTTGACGCTGCTGGAAAACCCCACCCAATTCCTGTCCTCGGTACAGGTCGGAATTACCTCGATAGGCATGCTCAACGGGATTTTGGGCGAGGCTGCTTTCAGCGACGGACTGGCCCGCTGGATGATTTCCTTGGGGGTTTCCGAGGGTGTTGCCTCTATTTCTTCCACGGCAGTCGTGGTAACCGCTATCACATTTATAACGATTATCTTCGGCGAGCTGGTGCCAAAGCGCATAGGCCAGCTGTATCCGGAATTGGTGTCCACGGTTATAGCCAGGCCCATGACCTGGGTGGCTTCAATGGCCAAGCCCTTTGTGCGTCTGCTGGCATTTTCCACGCATGCGGTTTTGATTCTGCTCAGGATTAACGAATCCACGGGCCGCACGGTCACCGAAGAGGAAATCGCAGCCAGTTTGGCAGAGGGGCGCGAAGCGGGTTTGATCGAAGCCAGCGAGCACCAGATGGTGCAGAACGTTTTCCATTTAGACGACAGGCCTTTGACATCTTTGATGGTGCCGCGCACTGATGTGCATTGGCTGGACGGCGATATGACGATCGCCCAGGCCCTGTCGGCCACGGCCGACGGCAGGGAGATGGGAGGGCACTCGTGGTATCCGGTCTGTCGGGGTTCTCTGGACGAGGTGCTGGGCATCATCAGCGTGGCGCGCCTGCTGGCCATGAGCGAGCGGCAAGAAATCCTGCGAGAGCATGTGCTTGCTCCATCTTTTCTGCCCGAGACCCTGAGCGGCATGGAACTGCTGGATCAGCTGCGTGCCAAGACCGGCCGCATGGTCTTCGTGGTGGATGAGTACGGCGTGGTCCAGGGCATCATGACGCCGCGCGATTTGCTGGAGGCGATTACCGGCGAACTGCGTCCGGTGGAGGACGAAGAGGCCTGGGCCACGAAACGCGAGGATGGCTCCTGGCTGCTGGACGGCTTGATGCCGATTACCGAATTGAAAGCCCGTCTGGCAATACGCGAGCTGCCCGACGAAGATAAAGGCCGCTATAACACCGTGGCTGGTTTACTCATGGCCGAAAGCGGACATCTGCCGATTTTGGGCGAGCGCGTGCATTGCGCGGACTGGATATTTGAGGTGATTGATCTGGACGGCAAGCGAATAGACAAGGTATTGGCATTTCAAATTTCTGTAACATGAAGTATTAATGCGGGGTTACATTTTGGGAATGTGCTGCCATTGTGGTTATTGCTTACTAATTACTTCATCAGCCTGAAATTCATTCATTTACAATGGGCGCACTTTAATCAACTACCAAGCGCATACCATGAGCACTTACAAGGAACTACTGAAGCAAAGAGAAGAGCTGGAGCAGCAAATTAATGAAGCCCGTTCGCGTGAACTGGCCGATGCTGTGACCAAGGTTCGCAATCTGATTGCTGAATACGGCCTGACCGCCGAAGACGTGTTTCCTCCTGCTCGCGCTCGTTCGGCCAATGCCGGCGCCAAGGTGGCTCCCAAGTATCGTGATCCGGCCACGGGTCAGACCTGGACCGGCCGCGGCAAGCCGCCGAAGTGGATTGCCGACCAGGATCGCGAGAAGTTCGCCATCTGAGCCTGTCCTGCGCACGTTGAAAGAGCCCGCCTTGGCGGGTTTTTTTCATGCTCAAAGTCTTGCCGCAGCGCAAGCGAAGTTCTTCCGGAGCGCGAGGCCAAGGCGGCACAATAAGAGCCCATGAACAAGCAGGTGTTGATTGCAGGGGGCGGCATTGGAGGTCTGGCGGCGGCCATTGCGGCAGTGCGTGCCGACTGGGATGTGCGCCTGTTCGAGCGTGCCACGCAGTTTTCCGAGGTCGGCGCCGGGATCCAGCTCGGACCGAATGTGGTGCGCCGCCTGCAGGCCTGGGGTCTGCAGCGGCCCTTGCAGAAGGTTGTGGCTTCGCCCACGGCCCTGCGCGCCTGCAGCGCGGTCTCGGGCCAGGAGCTGGGGCGGCTGCCGCTGGGGGCCGACATGGTCCACCGCTATGGCGCGAGCTACGTCACCATACACCGCGCCGATCTGCACCATCTGTTGCTGCAGGCCCTGCAGGACCTGCCCGCGGTGCACCTCAACCTCAGCCAGACCGTGACCAGCTATGCCGAGCAGGACGGCGTCGTCACCATACGCACCAGCAGCGACAAGCTGATCGAAGGGGATGCGCTGATAGGCGCGGACGGCGTGCGCAGCTCCGTGCGCGCCCAGATGCTGGGTGACGGTCCTCCGCGCGTGACGGGGCATCTGGCCTACCGGGCCATGGTCCACCAGGCGCAGCTGCCCAAGCGCCTGCGCACCAGCGAGGTGACGGCCTGGCTGGGCCCGCAGCTGCACGCGATCCAATACCCGGTACGCCGCGGCGAGCTGCAGAACCTGGTGGTGATCGTGGAGGGGCCGCCTCCGGACGATCTGGATCAATGGGACCATTCGGCGAATCTGCCGGATCTGCTCCAGCATCTGAAAGGCACTTGCAG
Organism: Comamonas sp.; assembly: GCA_019236485.1. GTDB lineage: Bacteria > Pseudomonadota > Gammaproteobacteria > Burkholderiales > Burkholderiaceae_C > Comamonas. The sequence continues at coordinate 7,150 of JAFAIY010000515.1, forward strand.
CTATCTGCAGGATCTGATCCAGCATGTGCCCGATGCGGGCGGGGAGTGGCGGCTGTGGCCGGTGGCCGACCGCGTGCCCGTGTCTTCCTCCGGCCAGATGGCGCAAGGCCTGGTGGCCTTGCTAGGCGACGCGGCCCACCCCATGCGGCCCTATCTGGCCCAGGGGGCGGGCATGGCCATAGAGGATGCGGCGGAGCTGCAAAGCGCGCTGTCCATGCACGATCTGGACGTCAGCCTGCGCCTGCGCCGCTATGCGCTCAACCGCTGGCAGCGCAATGCGCGCGTGCAGGAGCGCTCCCTGCGCAACGGCCGCATCTTCCACGCCACGGGCGTGATGCGCTGGGGCCGGGATCTGTCGCTGCGCGCCCTCGGTGGGCGCATCATGGATGTGCCCTGGCTTTACGAAGGCTCTCTCTAAAAGCTATCGAGATAGGAGCTTGAGGCGCATGCCCTGCATGCGCTGGAGCCCGTTTACGACTCAATGCTTGGCCTGGCTCAGCAGCGGCGATGGCGGGATGAGCTTGTAGGCCAGGGTCCCCAGGGCCAGCATGGCGGCCACCATCAGCATCACGGCCAGATAGATGTCCGAGCCCTGGCGTTCGGCCACGCCGGCCACCACGCCGGACAGCCACTGCATCAGGGCCACGCCCAGAAACATGGCCATGGTGAAGATGGACAGCGCGCGTCCCGTGGTCTCGGGCGGGTAGGAGGAGCGCACATCGGCATAGAGCAGGGTGCCATAGCCCGAGAGAATGCTCATGGCCAGCAGCAGCAGCACGTTCCACAGAGGCTGATGCACCAGGGCCAGCGCCGCAAAAATACCGCCCATCAGCAGCGCAAAGCGCGCAATGCGGCGGCGGCGCAGCTTGGGGCCCGGATCCAGGCGGCCGAACATCGAGGGTGCAAACAGCGAGATGACGGAGGCGGCCAGCGCCACATTGCCCGTGGCCACCAGGGAGAACTGGTAGCGGTCCATCAGCATGGGGCTGAGCCAGAGGCCGCGCACGGTCAGAAACGAGGCATAGCTGACCATGCCCAGCAGCACGATGCCCCAGGTATGGCGCAGCAACAGCAGGCTCGCAAAACCCTTGAACGCGGCCATGAAGCCGGGCTTGGGCAGGGCGTCGCTGGCCAGGGCCGGCTCGTGCACGCGCACAAAGATCAGCAGCCAGGACAGGGCGCTGAACACGGCCAGCAGGCCAAAGCCGCTGCGCCAGCCCAGGTGCTGCACCAGCCAGGCCAGCGGCGTGCCCGTGAACAGCAGGCCCAGGCCGCCCAGGCCCAGGGCTATGCCCGAGATATAGGCGAACCTGTCGGGCGGAAAGTGGCGCGCGATGAACATGGTGCTGGCCAGAAAGGCCGGCGAGCAGCCCACGCCTATGAGCAGCTGGCCCAGCATCAGCCAGGGGTAGCTGGGCGCGACGGCGGACAGCACGGCGCCCGCCACGGTCAGCGGAGAGGTGAGCAGCACGGTGCGGCGCAGGCCGTAAATGTCCATGCCTATGCCCATCAGCAGCTGGGCCACGCCGAAGGACAGGCCGAACAGCCCCGCGAACGAGCCCAGCGACTGGGCCGAGAGGCCGAAGTCCGTGCGCAGGCCGTCGGCCATGATGGAGGCCGTGGTGCGGAAGGCCTGGCTCAGCGCAAAGCCGCTGAGCAGGCACAGCAGCATGGGCCAGAGAGCGCGAAAAGAGGATGGCGCGGCTTGCGCGGAGGAGGTTTCGGGGCTGGACATGGGCAGGATGCCGCTGCCCGGTTCGATACCGGCAGCGCGGGAAAGGGCAGGGAGTCGTTGTAAGGGATTTTGCCCTTGCCGCCTGTCGCGCAGGAGTACGGCACAGCCCGGCCGGAGCTGCTTTCTGATGCAGGCAGCCTTCGAAACCTGCGTGGCCAAAACCAGGGACGCCGTGCAAGGCCAGCGTGCGCTCCAAAAAAATGGCGCCCCCCAGCCGAGGGGCAGCAGGCTGCGCTGGTCGCGCCGCCCCGCAGCGAGGGTGCGGTCCCTCTCGGGGGGAGCCGCGCAGCGGCTCAGGGGGCTCAGAGTTCCGTGCGCAGGCTCCAGATCTCGGGGAACAGCACCACGTCGAGCATCTTCTTCAGATAGCTGACTCCGCCCGTGCCGCCCGTGCCGCGCTTGAAGCCGATCACGCGCTCCACCGTGGTTACATGGCGGAAGCGCCAGAGGCGGAAAGCGTCCTCGATATCGGTGAGCTTTTCGCCGAGCTGGTACAGGTCCCAGTGCTTGTGCGGGTCGCGGTACACGGCCAGCCAGGCCTGCTTGACGCCTTCGCTGGCTTCGTAGGGCTGGGTCCAGTCGCGCTGCAGCCTGTCGGCCGGCACCGCTATGCCTTCGCGCGCCAGCAGCTGCAGGGATACGTCGTACAGCGACGGCGACTCGTAGGCGGCCTGCACCTGGGCCAGCAGATCGGGACGGTGCTCGTGGGGCTTGAGCATGGCCGCGTTCTTGTTGCCCAGAGCGAACTCTATGCAGCGGTACTGGTAGCTCTGGAAGCCGCTGGAATTGGCCAGATAGGGGCGCATGGCCGAATACTCGGGCGGGGTCATGGTCGAGAGCACGGTCCAGGCGCTGACCAGCTGCTCCATGATGCGCGAGACGCGCGCCAGCATCTTGAAGGCATCGGGCTTGGTTTCGCCCGAGGCATTGGCGATCGCGGCCGTGGCCGCGCGCACCTCGTGCAGCATGAGCTTCATCCACAGCTCGCTGGTCTGGTGCTGGATGATGAACAGCATTTCGTCATGCGCGGGCGACAGCGGGTGCTGGGCCGTGAGGATCTGATCCAGGTGCAGATAGTCCCCGTAGCTCATGTCATGGCTGAAGTCGAGCTGGGCTTTCTCGTCGCGGACTATGGCTTCGCCGCCATGCATGGGGCAGCCGGAGGATTCAGTCGTCATGATGCAATGTCTATAGGTAAAGCGGTGCGCGCAGAGTAACCCAAATCGCCGTATCCGGGCTGCAAGAACGTGGATGCGTGGAGCGGCCGTCTTGCGTACAGCGGAGCCACGATTTCAAGAGTCCTGCCATGTCACTTGCAAGCCAAAAACCTGTTTCCGACACCTGCAGTCCGGCCGAGCAGGAGTCCATCACCCGCTGCTGCCGCTGGCTGGAGAGCGAGGAGCCCGTGCCGGCGCTCGAAGAGCTGGCCAGGCGCCTGAACCTCAGCCCCTGGCAGCTGCACCGCAGCTTCAAGCGCGCCACGGGCCTCACGCCCAAGGCCTATGCCAAGGCCAGGCGCGGCCATGCGCTGCGCGCGGCACTGGCGCCCGCGCAAAGCCTCTCGGTCACCGATGCCGCCTATCTGAGCGGCTACGAGGCCAGCAGCAGCTTCTACAAGGATGCGCCGGCCATGCTGGGCATGGCGCCCCAGGCCTACCGCAACCGCGGGCGCCACCAGAGCATACGTTTTGCGCTGGCCGAATGTTCGCTGGGCAGTCTGCTGGTGGCCAGCACCGAGCGCGGCGTGTGCTGCGTGCTGCTGGGCGACGACGCCCAGGCGCTGGTCGAGGATCTGCAGCAGCGCTTTGCCGCGGCCGAGCTGATAGGCGCCGACGCCGGCTACGAGCAGACCGTGGCGCGCGTGGTGGCGCTTATCGAGCAGCCGCGCCTGGGCCTGGCGCTGCCGCTGGACATCCAGGGCACGGCCTTCCAGCAGCGCGTCTGGCAGGCGCTGCAAAGCATTCCCGCGGGGCAGACGGTCAGCTATTCGCAGCTGGCCCAGAGCCTGGGCATGCCCCAGGCCGCGCGCGCCGTGGCCAGCGCCGTGGCGGCCAATCCCATCGCCGTGGCCGTGCCCTGCCACCGCGTGCTGCGCAACGACGGCAGCATCTCGGGCTACCGCTGGGGCGTGGAGCGCAAGCGTGCGCTGCTGCTGCGCGAGGCCCAGCAGGCAGCAAAGGCCTGATACTGAAAACATAGCGGATGGCGCTGGCCAGGCCTCGAATTTTCAAGAGTAAGCCTTGGAACTCTATGAATGCGAAGCGCAGGCCGCTCATGAAAACCTAGAAAGAGTCCATGTGGATCGAATGCCTGCAGCTCCTGCCCCAGCCCTATCGATGGGCGGAATTCCTGGTATTTCATGGCCGTGATGCCCGGCAGCGCTCGGAGCTGCTACTGGCGCAGCAGCGGCGCCTGTACAAGGCCTTGATCTGGGACGGTCGGCCCGCGCTGCTGGTGCTGGACTGGGATGCGCAGCAGGTCCGGGCGCGGCTGCACGGGCCGGGCAAAGGCGGTGAGGAGCGGCTGCAGGCCATGCTCAAGCGCATGCTGGGCCTGGCCTATCCGCCGTCCGCTCTCGAGCGCAGCCAGGCTGGTCATGCCGAGCTCGGGCCCTTGCTGGCCGCTCAGGCCGGACTGCATGTGCCCGCCGCTCCCACGCCTTTCGAGGCCTTGAGCTGGGCCATCATGGGCCAGCAGATCTCGGTGGCCGTGGCCGTGTCGCTGCGCCGCAAGCTCATAGAAGCGGCGGGCGTACCGCTGGCGCCTGCCACGCAGAAGCTGCTGCCCGAGGCCGCAGATCTGCTGGCCTACCCCGATGCCGAGCGGGTGGCCGCGCTGGACCTGGAGACGCTGCGGACCCTGAGCTTTTCCCAGGCCAAGGCCCAGACCCTGCTGGCCGTGGCGCAGCTGGCGGCCGCCAAGGCCTTGGCGCTGGATGAGTGGGCAAGGCAGAGCGCTCAAGGCCTGTGGGATGAAGCCGCCGTGGCCGAGGCCGAGCGGCAGCTGCTGGCCATCAAAGGCATAGGCCCGTGGACCGTGAACTACTGCCTGCTGCGCGGCTATGGCTGGCCCGACGGCAGCCTGCACGGCGATGTGGCCGTGCGCCGCGCTCTGGGCCTGTTGCTGGACCGGGAAAAGCCGGACGCCGCGCAGACGCGTCTCTGGCTCGAGCAGTTCAAGCCCTGGCGCGCACTGGTGGCCGCGCATCTCTGGGCTTCGCTGGCGGATACGGCGTATTGAAGTAGTTTTCCTGGGCGATGTTCATGTGCCCTGGCCTATGGAACTGGCGCGCTTCAGGTCAGAGACGCTGAGCAAGAGCCGCCTCGCGGCGGGGGCGCCTAGCTGAGGGTGTCGTCCCCTGGGGGAAGCCGCGTGAGCGGCTCAGGGGGATTTAAGTCACGGCATTGATCTGGTTGAACTCGGGCTTTTTCCATTCGCCCGATTCCAGCACCTGGCGCAGATGCTCTACGGCCTGCCAGACATCGGCGAAGCC
>JAFAIY010000527.1 GCA_019236485.1 Comamonas sp.
AGGCAGGCCGCAAACAGCACCACGGTGTAGAGAAACACCTGCAGCCGCGTGAAGGCGTTGCCATGGGTCACGGGCAGCATGGGCAGGCCGGAGCGCCGGTAGTCCTCGACCCGGTACAGGGCCAGAGCCCAGAAGTGCGGCGGCGTCCACAGAAAGATGATGAGAAACAGCAGCAGCGCCTCATGGCCTACCTGCCCCGTCATCGCGGCCCAGCCCAGCACGGGCGGCATGGCCCCCGAGGCCCCGCCGATCACGATGTTCTGCGGCGTCATGGGCTTGAGCACCAGGGTGTAGATCACCGCATAGCCTATGAAGGTGGCCAGCGTCAGCCACAGGGTCAGCGCATTCACGGCCAGCAACAGGATGGCGGCGCCCGCCGCGCACAACAGGGCGGAAAAGACCAGGGCCTGGCGGTGGCCAAGCTCGCCGCGCGCCGTGGGCCGCCAGGCCGTGCGCTTCATGCGCGCGTCTATGCCGCGCTCCACCAGGCAGTTGAAGGCCGCGGCGGCCGCGGCCACCAGCCAGATGCCGGCGCAGGCCGCCAGCATCTGCCCCCAGTCATGCCAGCTGGGCACGCCGGGCACGGCCAGCACCATGCCGATGAAGGCGCAGAACACGATGAGCTGCACCACGCGCGGCTTGGTCAAGGCGTAATACTGGGCCCAGCGCGAAGGCCGCTGCGCTGCCTGGGCAGTGGTTTCCACATTCATGAGATCTGCCTGCATGCCGCCCTCCTTGCCGAACACGATTTGGATAGTCCCGTAGCCCTGGCGCCCCTTGATCCCGGGCCTCACTCCCTGCCCGTCACCGGGCCCGCGCGTCCCGCCTCATCCCAGGAGGCCGAGGCGCGCAGCAGCCGCTCCAGATCGCGCTTGGCCCGGCCCGCGGCGGCCTTGTCCATGGCGGCGGGGAAACGCATCATCCAGTGGCCCTGCGGATCGACCACATACAGATGCTCATCGAGCGCATGACCGGCCTCGGGCCTGAGCCAGCCCTCGATGGCGGCCGCCGGCACGCGCAGCGCCGTGGCCTGGTCGAGCGCGGGCAGTATGGTCTCGGGCACGGGCCGGCCGTCGCTGACCAGCCAGACCCAGTCCAGCCTGTCCTTCTCCCGCCCCAGGGCTTCGCGCAGCTGCCGCTGCAGATAGAGGTTGTCCTGGCAACGCTCGGCGCATGCGCCGCTGCCGGTGCTCAGCAGCAGCCACTGGCCCTTGAGGCTTTGCAGGTCCACGCTGCGCCCGTCCAGCGTCCGCGCCTGGACTGCGGGCAGGCCGGGCTGGTCGGCGATCAGTTCGCCAAAGCTGCGCTGCTGCGTGGGCCGCAGCACATAGTAGGTGAAGTAGGAGGCCAGCACGGGCGCCGCGCAGACCAGCAGCACGGCCAGCATCTTCCAGCGGCCGCTGCGCCTGCGCTGCTGCAGCAGCGCGCCGGGGTCGGGCAGGCCGTGCACGGCCAGGCTCAGCGGCTCATCGAGGCTGCGCTGCCGCGCCTGGAGCGCGGGGCCGGAGGTAAAAGCGTCGGACGAGTTGAAACCAGACATAGAGCAATACCACCAAGATACCGAGTCCGAACCACTGAGCCGCATAGCCATAGTGCTTTTGCACGCCGGCGTCGATCTGCGGCCAGTCGCGCAGCAGACCATCGCCGGCCGTTCCGGTCTGCACCAGACTCAGGCCCAGCAGCGGCAGACCGCTGCGACGCGCCCATTGGGCAATGTCTGCATTCTGTAGGATGCGCGACTTTTGCCCATCAGGGTCTGCCCCGCCATCGCCCGCGGCTTCCAGCTCCAGCAGCTTCGAGGGCGGGCTCTCCAGCCGCCCCGCTATGGTGACCGGGCCATCGGGCGTCTGCACCTCGGGCAGGGCCGTGCGCTCCATGAAATTGCGCGGCGCCCAGCCGCGCTGCACGATGATCACCAGATGCTCGTACGGTGCGGCCAGGCGCAGCGGCGTGAGCACATAGAAACCGACCCGGCCCTGCATCTGCCGGTTGTCGAGAAAAACGGTTTGCTCGGCCAGCCACCGGCCTTGCAGCTGCACGGGCCGGTGCAGCAGCTCTCGCGCCCGGCCGGCGTCCATGGGCTCGGTGACCAGGGGCACCTTGGCGGCCAGCTGCGCGTTATGCCAGGGAGCCAGGGCCTGCTGCCTGGCAATCGCATCGGACAAAGCCTGTTTCTGCGCCGCGCGGTCCAGCTGCCAGAAGCCCAGGGCGGCCGCCACGGCCGCGCAGAGCAAGGCCGCCAGGGTGATCAGTACAAACCGCCAGAGGTCTGGAATTCGGGAAGAGCGCACCGGATAATCCGTCCATGAAATTCGTGATCATTCTCGCTTTTCTGGCGATTCTTGCGAGCCTGGGCAGCGCCCTGTTCTTCATGATGCGCAGAGGCGATAACGGCGGCGACGACACGCGACGCGGCAAGAACATGTTCCGCGCACTGGCCTTGCGCGTGGGCCTGTCCATCACCCTGTTCATCTGCATTCTGGTGGCCGCCAAGCTCGGCTATCTGCACCCCACGGGCTGGCAGCCGGGACAGTAGACATCGGGCAGCCAGCAATATCAAAGCGCCTTGCACTTGCCCGCTTGGGGTTTCAGCACGGAACAATGCTGAAACCCTGATGCAGCAAGCGCAAGGCGCTTTGATTTTTTACTGGCTTACATCCAGTAGACGAGGATGTACAGGAACAGCCAGACCACGTCCACGAAGTGCCAGTACCAGGCCGCACCTTCGAAGCCGAAGTGATGCTTGTCGGTGAAGTCGCCCTTCATCAGGCGCAGGGTGATGAAGAACAGCATCAGCATGCCCACCAGCACGTGGAAGCCGTGGAAGCCGGTCAGCATGTAGAAGGTGGAGCCGTACACGCCGGAGCTGAGCTTGAGGTTGTAGGCCGCATGGAGGTGGTAGTACTCATAGCCCTGCACGGACAGGAACACCAGGCCCAGCAGCACCGTCAGCCACATAAAGCCTATGCAGCGCGCGCGGTGGTTGGCCTGCAGCGCATGGTGGGCGATGGTCAGCGTCACGCCAGAGCTCAGCAGCAGGGCCGTGTTGATGGTGGGCAGCCAGAACGGACCCACGGTCTGGAATGGCTCGACGATATTGGCCGGAGAGGCCGTCGCGCCGCCGCCCGCGCTGGGCCAGACGGACTGGAAGTTGGGCCACAGCAGCTCGTTGGCCAGGCTGCCCAGCGCCGGCACCGAATGCGCGCGCGCCCACCACAGGGCGGTGAAGAAGGCGCCGAAGAACATCACCTCCGAAAAGATGAACCAGCTCATGCTCCAGCGATAGGAGAGATCGATCTTGCGGCTGTTGAGCCCGGCCTCGCTCTCGCGCGCCGCTTCGCGGAACCAGACGAAGAGCACGGCCAGCCACCAGACCAGGCCCAGGAACAGGGAGTACATGCCCCAGTCGTAACCGTTGATCCAGGTGCCTGCGCCCAGGATCACGAAAAACAGGCCGATGGCCGCCATGACGGGATGGCTGGATTCGGCCGGCACATAGTAGTAAGGGGTTGCGCCCTGAGGGGTTGCACTCATCACTCGGCTCCTGACACTGTTGATCGTTGTTCTTACCGCTGTCTCACCTGCTCTTGCACATGCTGCCCTGCTCGCCAGGGCTCCCGCGTTCAGCCAAGGCTAAACCACGAGGTTGACGATCCATATCAACGCTAATACCAACACCACGATCGCCACCAGGCCGACGGCAATCACATGCAGCGGCGTGACGCTGGCGAAATCCTTTTCGTATTCCTTGCCCTTGCGCACGCCCAGCATCGCCCAGCACACGGCCACGATGGTGCGCCACAGCGTGGGCTTGTTCTCCATCTCGCTCATGACGCCGACCCCGGCGTTGCCGCAGCAGGCGCAGTCGCCGCGCGGGTGGGCCCCGGCACGGCCGGCGTCTTGCCATCCACCTCGAAGAAGGTATAGGACAGCGTGATGGTCTTCACATCCTTGGAGATGCGCGGATCGATGTAGAACACCACCGGCCATTCGCGCTTTTCACCGGGATCCAGCGTGTATTGCGAGAAGCAGAAGCACTCGATCTTGTTGAAGAAGGCCGTGGCCTGGCGCGGCGCATAGCTGGGAATGGCCTG
>JAFAIY010000579.1 GCA_019236485.1 Comamonas sp.
TGCTCCAGGCTCGTGGCATCGGTGACCATATAGGGAATGCCTGCCGCCTGCAGCCGCTGTATCACCGCAGGCACCTGGCCGACCAGGACCCAGTCGGGCCGCAGCGCGATGATGCGCTCCATATCGGGCTGCCAGGTCTTGCCCAGCTGCGGCAAGGCGCGCACCTGCGGCGGATCCAGCGAGAACTCGTCCACGCCGACTAGGCGCTGGCAGGCGCCCAGCGCACACACGCTCTCCGTGGCCGAGGGCAGCAGGGAGATGATGCGCTGCGGCTGTGCCGCGCCGGCATTGACGCCGGAAGCGGCCGCCATGGCCCATAGGGCCAGGCCTGGCCATAGCGAGCGCAGCGCTTTTCTCCAGACTGCGCCGCCCGGTCCCGGCATCAGCGCATGGCCCATTTGAGGGTCAGATAACCTGCGCGGCCCAGCTGATTGAAGCCGTAGACGGTTTCGTAGTGCTTGTTGCCTACATTGGCCACACGGGCCTGCAGCGACCACTCGGGATTGATGCGGTATTCGGCATACAGGTCCATGGTGGTGTAGGCAGGCAAAGTCACCGTGGCATAGGTGTTGAAGTCAGTGTCCTTGCGGCTGGAGACATGCAGCAGGCTGCCGCCGAGCTTCCAGGCGCCCAGGCGCTTGTCCACGTTCAGCGCGAACTGGTTCTTGGCCCGGCGCAGCACCGGGCGGCCGTCTGCCTGCTTGGCATCGAGGTAGTCGTAGTTGGCCGATACACCCCAGCCCGCCACGTTCACACCGTACTCCAGGCTCCAGCCCTTGAGGCGGGTTTCGCCCTGCAAATTGGTCATGCCGGTGCTGCCGAAGGTAATCAGATTGCTGACCTTGTTGTCGAAGTGCAGCAGCTTGGCGCGATGAATACCCTGGTTCCACTGCAGCCCGGTCTCGTTGTTCCTCCCCTCCTCGGGGCGCAGATTGGGATTGCCGTTGTACCTGGGATAGCTGGGGTCCACATAGTACAAATCATTGAACGACGGCGCGCGCATGCTCTTGCCGTGCGAGGCATAGGCGCGCAGGCCCTGGATGAACTCGTAGCCATAGCTCAGGCCATAGGTGGTCATGCCGCCGAACTGCGAGTTGTCGTCATGGCGCACATTGCCCTGCCAGGAATGGCGTCCCGCACTGCCGTTGAGGCCCAGAAACACCGCATTGATGCTGCGGCGGGTCACGGCGTAGTCGCTGGAGACATCGACCTTCTGCTCCAGCCGCTCGGCCCCCGCCAGCACCGTACCCAGCATGGTGCGGATCTCGTTGTCCCATTTGTACTCGAGTTGGGTCGTGTTGAAATGGCTGTCCGATTCCGATCCCAAGTTGGCCTGCTTGTCCTTGGACTGCCCCAGCGAAACATAGGTTGTCCAGTTTGGCAAAACCTTGCCCGTAAGGCGAACTTTCGCCACCTGGGTTTTCAGATTGGTATAGGGATTGAAGTTCAGAGGCGAGGCAATAGAGGGGTTGATATAAGGATCGGTATGAACACGTCCCTCGGACTGCAGAAAATTCGTGTCCACGCGCCAATCGCTGTTGAACGCATAGCCCAGGCCCAGGTTCACCGAGGTCTGATCAAAACCGTCACGATCGGGGTTGTAGGTCTCGGGACCGGCCTTGGGATTGGTGGCCGAGAAGCCATGGTCCACGAGGCGGTTCAGGCCGATCTGGTAGTCAAAACCGTTCTGCGCACCGCGCAGCCCTGCCGATGCCGCCTTGTAGCCGTTCTCGCCTGCGGTCACCGAGGCATTGCCGAGGAAGGGCTTGCCGGCATCCACACCGCGCTTGGTGAAGACCTGGATCACGCCGCCTATCGCATCGCTGCCATAGAGCGCAGAGGCCGGGCCTTTGACCACTTCGATGCGCTCTATCATCTCCAGCGGCAGGTTCTCCAGCACCGGGGCCGCCATGGTGGCCGAACCATAGCGCACGCCGTCGATCAGCAACAGCGTCTGGGTGCTGGCCGTGCCGCGCAGAAACACGCTTTGCGCCGCACCGCGGCCGCCATTGCTGGACAGCTGCACCCCTCCGGCCAGACGCTGCAGCAGCTCGGCCGCCGAGCGCACCGGAGCCATGGACTCGATCTGCTCCTGGGAGATCACGGTCACATCGGCCAGGGTCTCGTCGACCGAGATGGCCGAGCGCGTGGCCGTGACCACGGTTTCGGCCATGCGCTGCTCGCCGGCGGCCGCGGACTGCGCCTGGGCCGAGAGAGAGCACAGCGTCATGGCGGCAGCGGCCACCCAGGTCAGAGGTGCGGAAAAAGCTGCGGCCACGGGCTGGCCACCTGGGTGCAGGGAATTGGAGCTATGCATAAAAAGTCTTGAACAGTTGGCACTGGCGTCCCCGCCAGATGCGACC
>JAFAIY010000545.1 GCA_019236485.1 Comamonas sp.
CGGTCCCGGCGCTTCGCGCCGAGGCCAGGCTTTGCGCGCCGACTCTGGCGGTACGCAGCTCGCCGCCGCGGGGGCTATCAATCTTGGTTTCCGCCATGGTCAGGCCTCCTGAAGCTGCAAGCCGAAGCTGCGCCGAAAAAACTGTATCGCCGCGCGCTCGTCGGTTTCCTTTTGCTCGCGGCGCATCTGGGCCAGCGCCAGGTCGCGCTTGCGTGCCTGCACCACCTTCTGCAGGCTGGTCACGCGCAGCTCCGCCGCCAGCAAGGCCTGGCGTGCCGTTTCGAGACGGATCTCCACATCGGCCACCATGCGGGTCTGCAGGCCGATCGCATGCTGGAGCCGGTCCATGAACTGGTACTGGTGGTGCATAACCTCGGGCTGCACGGCCAGGCCCTCCTGGGCACCCCAGCGAGTCTGCATCTCCAGCACATAGCCTTGCAGCTGATCCATCTGGGCCTGGGCCGCGCGCTGCGCGTTCTGGCGCTCCAGCAGGGCGGTGCGAGCCGCATCACGCTTTCGCTCGGCGGCTTCTATGGCGACGCTCAGGGCATTCAAGGACGACATGCTGCAGTTCCTCTTCTCGATCAATGCTGCATGGACTGGGCCATGCCCGCCACGCTGTGCTCCATGTCGGAGCTCTCAAACATGCTCTGCTGCAGAAAGCCCGTCATCGCCGGCTGCAGCGCAATGGCCTCGTCTAGCTGCGGATCGGAGCCCGGCACATAGGCGCCGACCTGAACCAGATCGCGGCCCTTCTGGTAGCGCGAATACACGGCGCGAAAGCGCCGGGCCAGCTCGAAATGCTCGCGCGTGACCACGTTGTGCATGACGCGCGAGGCCGACTGCTCGATATCGATGGCCGGGTAATGCCCGGTCTCGGCCAGCGCCCGCGACAGCACGACGTGGCCGTCCAGAATCGCGCGCGCCGCATCGGCAATCGGATCCTGCTGGTCGTCACCTTCGGAGAGCACGGTATAGAAGGCCGTGATGGAGCCCACGCCGTGCAGGCCGTTGCCGCTGCGCTCCACCAGCGCCGGCAGCTTGGCAAAACACGATGGCGGATAGCCCTTGGTGGCGGGCGGCTCGCCGATCGCCAGCGCGATCTCGCGCTGGGCCATGGCATAGCGGGTCAGCGAATCCATGAGCAGCAGCACATGCTTGCCCTTGTCGCGAAAATGTTCGGCAATCGCCGTGGCGTAGCTTGCGCCCTGCATGCGCAGCAGCGGCGGCGCATCGGCGGGGGCTGCAACCACCACAGCGCGGCCGCGGTCCTGTGCACCCAGAATGTCCTCGACGAATTCCTTGACTTCGCGGCCGCGCTCGCCGATCAGGCCCACGACGATCACGTCGGCCTGGGTGTAGCGCGCCATCATGCCCAGCAGCACCGACTTGCCCACGCCCGAGCCCGCAAACAGGCCCAGACGCTGGCCGCGGCCCACGGTGAGCAGCGCATTGAGCGCCTTGACCCCGGTGTCCAGCGACTCGCGCACCGGGTCGCGGTCCATGGCGTTGATGGGATTGCGATCCAGCACCTCGGGCAGCACGCCGTCGAGCGCGCCACCATGATCCAGAGGCTGACCCTGGGAGTCGACCACGCGGCCCAGCAGGCCGTCGCCCATGGGCAGGCGCAGCACGCCCACGGTCTGGTTCACGGCTTCGGTCTCGGCCACGCCCAGCTGCGGCACCGGGATGAAGGGAGCGGCGGGCAGCACCAGGGCGCCGCTGGACAGGCCCTGTATATCCCCGGCGGGCATCAGATAGGCGCGTTCGCCCGCAAAACCCACGACCTCGGCCAGCACCGGCGCCTGGCCCTGCTGGTGGATATGGCATTGCGCGCCCACGGGCACGCGCAGGCCCGTGGCCTCCAGCACCAGGCCGGTCAGGCGCGTGAGCCGGCCCTGGGATTCCAGCGGCACGGGCTGGGCATAGCGCGCCCGCGCCTGGTCCATGAATTGCTGCCAGGGGTTGGAGCTCATGGCTGGCCGCCTTCGTACCAGGTGGACACCAGGCCCAGCGACGCAACCGCGCGGCGCCAGCGCTTGTCGAGACCGCCATCGATCTCGGTGGCGCCGCATTCCACCTTCACGTCGCCGGCGGCGATCGCTGCATCGCCCACCCATTGGATGCGGCTGTGCGCGCCATGTTCGCTGCGCAGGGCCTGGTCTAGCGCCGCATGGTCCGCGGGATTGAGGCGCACGGTGACCGGGCGGCTTTCCTCGACCAGCATGTCCAGGGCCTCGTGCACCACGGGCAGCAAGGCCTGGGGCTGGCTGCGCAGCTCCTGGCGCACCACCTGGCGCGCGATATCGCAGGCCAGCTTGAGCAGGTCCTGCGCCGCCGCGGCCTGCATCTGCCTGAAGCTGTCCTCCAGGCTCTGCACCACCTCGCCTATGCGCTGGGCATTGTCGCGGCCGGCTCCGGCCACATAGTCGTCCAGGTGCTGCTGCCACTGCTGCTGCGCCTGTGCCTGGCCCTCGGCCAGACCTTGGGCATGGCCTTCGGCGCGGGCCTGCTCCAGCATCTGCTGCAGCTGCTCCTGGTCGAACGCAGATTCGGCGGACTCCAGGGGTTCGGCCTCCACGGCCTCGGGCCGTAGATGCGGCTGCGGCTGATGCGTGAGCGTCGGCGCAAAGCCGTTGAACTGCAGGCCGGCGGGCACGAACTGGCTGGGCGCCGCAGGGGTAAACGCTGCACCCGGCGCATCCACGGCACCGAAGCGCCATTGCACGACATTCTTGTCGTCGATTTCCTCTTGCGGGATGAAGCGCGAGAGCCCCTTAGACATAGCTGTCCTCCGCGCCGCCGCCTATCGTCACCTGGCCCTCTTCGACCAGACGGCGCACGACCTTGAGGATTTCCTTTTGCTGCGCTTCCACCTCGGACAGGCGCATCGGGCCGCGGCCGTCCAGATCCTCGCGCAGCGATTCGGCCGCGCGCATGGACATATTGGCCAGAATCTTGTCGCGCACCTCCATGGAACCGCCCTTGAGCGCCACGATCAGCGTCTCGCTCACCACCTCGCGCAGCACCAGCTGCAAGGAACGGTCGTCGAGCTTGACCAGGTCGTCGAACACGAACATCTTGTCCATGATCTTCTGGGCCAGTTCGGGGTCGTAGTTGCGGATGGTGTCCAGCACCGCCACATCGGCATTGCCGCCCATCTGGTTGAGCATTTCCGCGGCTGTCTTGACGCCGCCCAGCGAGGTCTTGCGCACCTTGTCGCCACCGGCCAGCACCTTGAACAGCACCTCGTTCAGATCCTTGAGCGCCGTGGGCTGTATGCCCTCGAGCGTGGCCACGCGCAGCATGACCTCGCTGCGGAAGCGATCGGGCAGCTGCATCAGCACGGCCGCCGATTGCTCGTACTCCAGGTGCACCAGAATCGCGGCCACGATCTGCGGATGTTCGCCGCGCAGCAGCTCGGCCACGGACAGCGGGTCCATCCACTTGAGGCTTTCGATCCCCGAGATGTCGCCGCCCTGCAGAATGCGGTCGATCAGCAGCGCGGCCTTGTCGTCGCCCAGCGCACGCTTGAGCACCGAGCGCACATAGTCGCTGGCGTCGTCCACCAGCAGGCTTTGCGAAGCCGCATCGTTGGTGAAACGGTCGATCACAAAGTCCACCTTGTCGCGCGTCACACCGCGCATGCGCGCAATGGTCTCGCCCAGCTTCTGCACCTCCTTGGGGGTCAGGTGCTTGAACACCTCGGCGGCCTCTTCCTCTCCGAGGGAGACCAACAAGATGGCAGCGTCGTTCAGGCCTCGATCATCCATATCCAGCGATTCCGTAGTGTTCGTTCAAAGCGGCGCGGCATCAGCCTTCGCCGTTGATCCATGTCTTGACGATATTGGCCACCGCAATCGGGTTCTGCTTGGCCAGTGCGCGCGCCTGATCCAGTCGCACCTGCTCCTTGGTCGGCGTCAGATCGGTTGCGGGCGCGGGCAGCGCGGGGCGATCCAGCGCCTCTCCTTCGATGGCGTCGAGCTGGCCGCCCTGGGCCGTCTTGCGCGTCTTGAGCAGCGGACGCACCAGGCCCAGCAGGACCAGGGCGCCAAACAGCGCCAGCGCCACCGGCACGCCCAGGCTCTTGACCATGGCCTGGACCTCGGGGTCCTTCCACAGCGGCGGCTCGGCCGGGGCGGAGGCGTTGTCCATGAACGGTGCGCTGACCAGATTCACCGAGTCGCCGCGCTCCGAGCTATAGCCCACGGTCTCGCGCACCAGCGTCAGCAGCTGTTCCTGCTGCTGTGCCGTAAGCGGACGCATGCCGGCGCCGGCCGCAGCGGCATTGGCCGCAGCGGCATTGGCCGCCGTTGCCGCATCACCGGTGGCGGACGAGGCCAACGGGGCATTCACCACCACGGCGGCCGTCAGGCGCTTGACGCTGCCTATGCTGCCGCGCGTGACCTTGACGGTCTTGTCCACCTCGTAATTGGTGATGGACTCGCGCTTGTTGCCGCCCTGGCCGCTGCGGCCCTGGTCGGCCGCCTGGGGCGCGGGATTGGCGCCGTTGATGGGAGCCGTGGAATTCTGCGGCGGCTGGTTGCTGGTGGCGCCGGGCACGCCCGTGGGCGGCACGGCCTTGCTCTCGTTGCTCGACTCCATCACCTGCTGGCTGCGTATGGCGCCGCCATTGGCCGACTGGTTGGGTCGGTGCTGCTCCGAGGTGGACTCGGTCTGGCTGAAATCCAGCTCCGCCGACACCTGGGCCTTCACATTGTTCTTGCCGACCACGGGCTCCAGAATGTCCAGGATGCGGCGCACATATTGCTGCTCCACCTGCTGGGTGTAGAGGAACTGCTGCATGTCCACGCCGCCGGCATTGCCGTCCGGCGACTGCGACAGCAGCTTGCCCGTATCGTCGAGCACGCTGACGGCCGTAGGCTCCATCTCCGGCACGCTGGAAGCCACGAGGTGCACGATGCCCGCGATCTGCGCCCGGTCCAGCACCCGCCCCGGGTGCAGGCTCAGCAGCACCGAGGCCGAGGGCTTTTGCTGCTCGCGGAAAAAGCCGTTCTGATTGGGCAGCGCCAGGTGCACGCGTGCGCTCTGCACCGCATTGAGCGCCAGGATGGAGCGGGTCAGCTCGCCCTCCAGGCCGCGCTGGAAGTTGAGCCGCTCCTGAAACTGGGTGATGCCGAACTTGCTGTTTTCCATGAGCTCGAAACCCGTGACCGAGCCCTTGGGCAGGCCTTGGGTCGCCAGCTTCAGGCGCACATCGTGCACGCGGTCGGCCGGAATCAGGATCGCGCCGCCGCCTTCGCTGTACTTGTAGGGCACGTTCATCTGCGTCAGCTGGGCCACGATGGCGCCGCCATCCTTGTCGCCCAGATTGGAGAACAGCAGCTTGTAATCGGGCTGGCGGTAGAACACCGCGGCCGCGACCAGGCCCGTGGCGACCAGCGCCGCCAGTGCGCCCCAGCGAAGACGTTGACCACGATCGAGCGCACTCCAGCGCTGCGCGATCGCAGGGCGAACAACGGGCGCGGCATTGGGGACAGGTACTTCAGCTACAGCAGACATCTTGATTCCATGGTGTCAGACCCCACACGAGGTCTAGCGTCTGGTGGATTATTCGGACTCGCGCGCGCCGCGTTCCTCCGATAAGCGCTCCGATTCACCCACTTATCACCCCTCTGCCGCAGCCCAGAAAACCTACGATCACTCCCAATTCATCAAACCCAGTTGGATACAGATATGGACCTGAAGATCCCTGCCCTCTCCCCCGCCCAACTGGGCAACCCACTCGGTAAAATCAGCAGCACCGCCGCCACGCCCGTGGCCGCCGGCGGCTTTGGCCAGGCTCTGCAAAGCGCGCTGCAATCGGTCAGCGCCGCGCAGAACCACACCAGCACTCTGCAGCGCGAGGTGCAGCTCGACAACCCGGCCGTCAGCCTGGAAGAAACCATGGTCGCCCTGCAAAAGGCCCAGATCGGCTTTCAGGCCACCTTGCATGTGCGCAACCGCCTGGTCCAGGCCTATACCGATGTCATGAACATGCAGGTGTAAAACCGCTTTTTTCTTCTTCGCTCACTTTGCCATTCCAAGGCTGGCCCGCGTGCTTTCTAGTGTGCGGGCCTTTTTCATAGCGGCCAGCGCTTGCTGCATTGGCACCAGAGGCTGCTCCATCTCTAGATAACCGGCAGCTCACTCGGCCTGCCTAGCCATATCACGTTTACAAAACGTCCCTGCAGTCAACTGGAAAACAGGCTCTGAGAGAGCCGCAAAACACACGCCGGCCACACGCTGCGCGCCAGACCGTCCTCAGCATCGAGTAAGCCCCGCCAATCAAACCGCCCCCCCGCAAAAGCAAAACCCCGCCACGTTGCCGCAGCGGGGTTTTGATGATCCGAAAATCCAGTCCGTCAGTGCATCACATGCGGCTGGCCGTCGAACATATGCTCGAAGCTGGCCAGCCAGGGCTCGGCCAGTACCCGTATCTGGGCGTCGTTGCGCAGAATGCGCTGCATGATGCGCGCTTTTTCCTTGCGCTGCTCGGGCGCCAGCTTTTCGTCGCGGGAGCGAAAGCGCAGCTGCTCGATCAGCACCGCACAAGCCCCCTCGCAACGCGCAACACCATCCCAATCCTTGTTCTGGGCGGCTTGCAGCATCTTGGCGCTGCTTTCCTCAATGGCACGATAGAAGTCGATCAATGTGTGCTCCATTTTTAAGCCCCAGCTGACGCTGGCGCATTGGTTATCTCATTCCATCCTTGCGCAACAGTGCCCACAAGGTTTGCGACTTCGTCCACCAAAGCAACATCGTTGCGAGCATTGGCCAGCGTCAGTCGCGTTGTGCAATATTCATACAACGACGCCAGATTGCTGGCTAACTCTCCACCTTTTTCACGATCCAGCGCACCCAGCAGACCTTCTTGCAAGATGCGAACGGCCTTGCCGATATGGCGCACTTTTTCATTGATGTCGCCACGCTCAATTGCGCCACGCGCAGCATTGATGGAAGCTAGCAGGCCATCAAACAACATCTTGATCAGCTGTTGAGGCGACGCGCTGTCCACCACAGACTGCACACCCACCTGACGGTAAGCCGACATTGCGCGCGTACTTGCTGGGGAAAACATCACGACAACTCCTTCATTGCAGTTTCTCAGATTACTGCTTGCTTTATCGGAAGATTCAGAAGGGAATTAAGCCCTTTCTATCACCTTCTTGGCCTTATTTGCTGGACTGATTGTTCCAGGCACTCACCTGCTGGGACACATATTTGTCCAACGCCGAAAGACTGGCCATCTGCGAGTCCAGACGAGAGTACTGGGCGCGCAGGCGTGCCTCATAGGCCGTCACACGGGCGGTCTGACGATTTTGGTCGGCCGTGTTGCGCTTGAGTGCATCCTTGAGCGTCGAGTCCTTCGTAGTAAATGTGCCGTCTGTGGACAACAGACCACCCGTAAAGTTTTTCAGCCGCACGGCAAGCCCATCCTGATTGGCATCAGTTACGTCTGCGGCAAAGAACTTGGCCATGCTGTCAGGGTCCTTGAGCGCCTTGTCAAGCTTGGCATCGTCAATCTTGAGCGTGCCGTCCTTCTGAAAGGCGATCCCCATCTGCGACAAGCTGCTGAATTCACCGCCAGCTCCGCCAGGACCAGACAGCAGGCGACGCATGGCCGACTGCAGATTCACCGCCGTTGAATCGCCTTGCAAAGTGCCGGCCGTCTTGGTGTCCTTGTCATAGGCCGTCATGGTGGACAAGGCCTTGCTCAGCGCGTTGTATGACTCCACCAGATTTTTCAGCGCTGTCTTGGCCGTACCGGTGTCACTGGCAATGGTGACTCGCACCGGCGCAGCATCGGCAGCCATCTTCTGGGAAACCGTCAGCGTCACACCGGCCGCAACCTCTTCAAAGGTATTGGTGTGCGAGGCCATCTGTATGCCATTGATGGTGGCCAGCGTATCCTGCGCCTGCACGGAGCGCTTCATGGAAGCATCAGCCCCGTTATAGGCAAATTGCTGCAGCCCGTCGCCCTCTGCCGCCACCGTGAATGCGGAATTGGCACCTGTGGCCTTGGATTGCAGCAGCAGCCGCTCACCCGTATGGTCTTTCAGCACTGTGGCGCTTACATCCCCCTTGGCCGCATTGATCTTGGCCGCAATCTTGGCCAGCGAATCATCTGTCGCCTCAATGTTCACGGTAAAGCCGACGTCCTTACCGTCCTTGGTATTGGCCGTGAAACCCGACGAAACCCCAGAACCATCGGTACTACCCCACGCCCCCATTGTGATGGTCAGCGTTCCCGGCCCCAGCGCCGTGCCGCCGGTCACCGGGCCGGAGGAGCCGACGGTCTGCCCCGCAGCCATTTGCGACACCAGCACGTCATATGTCCCCTGT
>JAFAIY010000116.1 GCA_019236485.1 Comamonas sp.
GCGCTGGGGAGCGCTGTGCGCGCTGGGCCAGGCGCCCGGGCCTCTGGCCTGCGGCTTTGTCCAGCCGCGCCGGCTGCGCCATCGCGGCGAGGTCCGGGATCTGCTGCTGCAGCCCGAGGGCAACCAGCGCTGGTCCCTGGCGCAGGCCGATGGCGAGACCCAGCAACTGCAGGTGGACGGCCAGCTGGCCCAGGGCTGGCGCGCAAGCCTCAATGGCGTGGGCGAGATTGTCCAAGGCGTGCGCGTCGCCGCACCGGGCGGCGGCCAGCGCTGGCATCTGCAGGCCGCGGGCGTGGACTGGTGGGCCGAGGATGTCAGCTATCTGCCGCCCGAAGGCGCTGACGCCGCGGTGGCCGCCGCCGAGCTGCGTGCGCCCTTCAACGGCCGGCTCGTGCATATCGCGGTGCAGCCCGGCCAGGCGCTGGAAGCCGGCGCCGTGGCCCTGGTGATCGAGTCCATGAAGCTAGAGCACAGCCTGTCGGTGCGGGCCGCGGCCGTGGTGGAGTCCGTGCTGGTCGGCCCGGGCCAGCAGGTGGCGCCGGGCCAGGTTCTGCTGCGCCTCGCGCCGGCTCAAGGAGGTGCAGCATGAGCGAAGCCGCAGAGCGCGAGATGCTGTACGACACGGTGCGGCGCTTCGCATTGGAGCAAATCGCGCCCCATGTCACGGACTGGGACCGGGTCGGGGAGTTTCCGCGCGAGCTTTATCGCCGCGCCGCGGAGCTGGGCCTGCTGGGCCTGGGCTATCCCGAGGAGCTGGGCGGCACGCCCGCAGCCCATGGCCTGCGCGCCGCGCTATGGATTGCGCTGTGCCGCCATGGCGCGAGCGGCGGCGTGCTGGCCAGCCTGCTCTCGCACAATATCGGCCTGCCGCCGGTCGTGGCCCTGGGCAGCGAGGCCCTGAAGCGCCAGGTGGTGCCCGAGGTGCTGGCGGGACGCAAGATTGCGGCGCTGGCCATCACCGAGCCCGGCGGTGGCTCCGATGTGGCGGCGCTGCGCACCCGCGCCCGCCGCGACGGCGGCGACTATGTGATCGATGGCGAGAAGACCTTCATCACCTCGGGCATGCGCGCCGACTGGCTGACGGTGGCCGTGCGCACCGGCGAGGACAGGGGCGCCTCCGGCATCTCGCTGCTGCTGGTGCCGGGCAGCAGCGCGGGCCTGAGGCGCAGCCGGCTCGACAAAATGGGCTGGCAGTGCTCGGACACGGCCCATCTGCACTTCGATGCGGTGCGCGTTCCGGCCTCGAATCTGCTGGGGCCTGAAGGGCAGGGCTTTCGCGCCATCATGCATAACTTCAACGGCGAGCGCTTCGGCATTGCCTGTGCGGCCCAGGGCTTTGCCCAGGCCTGCTACGACGAGGCCCTGGCCTGGGCTCAGCAGCGCCAGGCCTTCGGCGCCACGCTGAACCAGCATCAGGTCATACGCCACAAGCTGGTGGACATGCAGCAGCGCATACGCGGCACCCAGGCCTGGCTGGATGCGGTGGCCGCACGCGCCGACGGCGGCGATACCGGGGCGGACTGGGTGGGCGAGGTCTGCGTGCTCAAGAACCATGCGACCCAGACCATGCAGCACTGTGCCGATGCGGCCGTGCAGATTCTGGGCGGCATGGGCTTTATGCGCGGCACCGTCAGCGAGCGCATTTACCGCGAGGTCAAGGTGCTTCAGATTGGCGGCGGCACCGAGGAAATCATGAAGGAGCTGGCCGCGCGCCAGTGGCAGATCTGAGCCGTCACCGCGGGCCGGGTCCGCGCGGGCCTGGATAACGCTGAAATTTGACTGAAACAGGGCTGTAGCGCCAATACATCAAGCGCAGGCAGCTTCCATTTAAGGAGCGAGCATGTCCGACAAAGCCATCATCACCTGTTCCATCACCGGCGTGCTGACCGACCCGGAGCAGCACCATGTGCCGGTCACGCCCGAGCAGCTGGCGCAGGAGGCGCGGCGCGCCTACGACGCGGGCGCCTCCGTGGTCCATGTGCATTTTCGCCGGCAGGAGGCGGGCAAAGGCCATCTGCCCAGCTGGGATCCCGCTGTGGCCAAGGCCTGCGTGGACGCCATGCGCGCGGCCTGCCCCGATCTCATCATCAACCAGACCACGGGCGTGGTCGGGCCCAATTACCAGGGTCCGCTGGACTGCCTGCGCGCCACCAGGCCGGAGATGGCGGCCTGCAATGCGGGCTCGCTCAACTATCTGAAGGTACGCAGCAACGGCAGCTGGGCCTGGCCGCCCATGCTGTTCGACAACCAGCCGGCCAAGGTACAGGACTTTCTCGACGTGATGGCCGAGACCGGGACCCTGCCCGAGTTCGAGTGCTTTGATGTGGGCATCGTGCGCTGCGTGGGCATGTATGTGGAGACCGGCATGTACCAGGGCCTGCCCGAGTACAACTTCGTGATGGGGGTGGAGTCCGGCATGCCCGCCGACCCCGATCTGCTGCCGATTCTGCTCAGGCTCAAGATCAAGGATGCGCCCTGGCAGACCACGCTGATCGGCCGCAGCGAGATCTGGCCCACCCATCTGCGCACGGCCGAGCTCGGCGGCCATCTGCGCAGCGGGCTGGAAGACACTTTCTACCTGCCCGATGGCAGCAAGGTCACGTCCAACGCGCCGCTGATAGAGCAGCTGGCCCGCTATGCGCGCGATGTGGGCCGCGAGGTGGCGAGCCCGCAGGAGGCGCGGCAGCTGCTGCAGCTGGACAGCCGCGTGCCGGCCTGAGGCGAGGTGGCGACATGAACGTGCAATTTGATTTCTCCAGCCGCCATGCGATGGTGTTCGGCGGCACCACGGGCATCAATCTGGGCATCGCCCAGGCCTATGCGCGCGCCGGCGCAAGAGTCACGGTGGTCAGCCGCAAGCAGGCCAATGTGGATGCCGCGGCGGCCACGCTGAGCGCCCTGGGCCTGGGCCTGGGCCTGGTGGCCGATGTGCGCGATGAGCAGGCCGTGGCCGCGGCACTGGCTCAGGCCGTGGCTGCTCACGGGCCCATCGATGTGCTGGTCTCGGGGGCCGCCGGCAATTTTCTGGCGCCTGCGGCGCAGATGTCGGCCAATGCCTTTAAGGTGGTGGTCGATATCGATCTGCTGGGCAGCTTCCATGTGGCGCGCCAGGCGCTGCAGCACCTGCGCCAGGGCGCAGCCAGCCTGATCTTCATCAGCGCGCCCCAGTCCACGGTGCCCATGGCCTATCAGGCCCATGTCTGTGCGGCCAAGGCCGGCGTGGACCAGCTGGCGCGCGTGCTGGCGCTGGAGTGGGGCGCGCTGGGCGTGCGCGTGAACGCCATCTCGCCCGGACCCATCGAGGGCACGGAGGGCATGCGGCGCCTGGCCCCGCAGGGGGAGGAGGGAGCGGCGCTGGTGCGGCAGATGGTGCCGCTGGGCCGCATGGGAACCACGGACGACATCGCGCAGCTGGCCATGTTCCTGGGCAGCGATGCGGCCGGCTATATCTCGGGCGCCGTCATTGCCTGCGACGGCGGGGCGCAAGGCCAGCTGTCGCCCATGATTCTGGCCGCAGCCGATGGAGCGCTGAAAAAGACATAACAAGCAGAAAAAGCGTTGGTGTGTGGGTGATCTGAGTTTTTCCAAGACAAGCACTATCAAGGAGACAAGCCATGATCGAGATGAATCTGTCCGCCAGCGCGCGCCGCATACGGCGCATAGCCCTTGGCGATCTGCTCTACCGTACGGCGCGCAAATTCGGTCAGCGCACCGCGCTGGTCGATGGGGAGCAGCGCATCAGCTATGCCGATCTCGATGCGCGCAGCTCGCGCTTCGCCCACTATCTGCTGGACAAGATCGGGACGGGCAAGCAGATCGGCATGCTGTGCGCCAACTCCATAGACATGGTGGTGGCCTGCAACGGCATCCACAAGGCCGGCCAGGTGTGGGTGCCCGTGAACATCAAGCTGGACGTGGCCGCCATAGGCTACATCCTCGGCCATGCGGAGGTTTCGGCCGTCGTGGTGGACCAGGAGCTGCTGGGTCTGCCCGGCCTCGCCGATCTGCTGCGGCAACTGGCCGTGCCCCTGATCTTCACGCGCTGCCAGGCCGGTGCAGCCGTGGAGGGTCTGAGCCTGGACCAGGCCGAGTCCGGCCAGCCGGAGGCCCTGCCCGAGGTGGCGATAGACGACAACCAGGCCGCGCTGCTGATGTATACCAGCGGCACCACGGGCAACCCCAAGGGCGTGGTGCATTCGCATCTGTCGGTGTATGCGGCCGTCAAGGGCAATATCGACGAGATGCGCTATGGCGAGAGCGATGTGCTCAGCGGCTGGCTGCCGCTGTTTCACTGCGCCCAGCATGCTCTGACCCAGACCGCGCTGGCCACCGGCGCCTGCACGGTGCTCGCGCGCCAGTTTGTGCCCGCGGAGGTCGGCCAGCTGGTCCTCAGGGAAGGCGTGACGATTTTTGTCGGCCTGCCGCTGATGTACGCGGCCCTGCTGGCCGATCCGGGCTTTGCGCCCACCACCATACGCCACTGCATCTACGCTATGGCGCCTATCCCGAAGCCGCTGATTGCGCAGATCGCCAAGCGCATGAGCGGCAATATCTCCCTGGCGACCGGGCAGACCGAGATCTACCCGGCCACCATGAGCTTCTATCCGCTGCAGAACCCCGATTGCGATGCCAACTTCTGGGGCCGCTCTCTGGCCACCTGCGAAACCGCGGTGATGGATGACGAGGGCCGCCTGCTGGGGCCGGGCCAGCTCGGCGAGATCGTGCACCGCGGCCCCAACGTCATGCTGGGCTATTTCAAGGATGCAGCGGCCACGGCCGAAGCGCAGAAGTTCGGCTGGCACCATACGGGCGATCTGGGCATGTGGGACGCCCAGGGCCGCATGGAGTTCGTGGACCGCAAGAAAGACATGATCAAGAGCGGTGGCGAGAACGTGGCCAGCGTCAAGGTCGAGGCCGTGGTGTTGGCCCACCCCGATGTGGCTGCGGCCGCCGTGTTCGGCCTGCCGCACCCGCACTGGAGCGAGGCCGTCTGCGCGTTTGTGATGCGCAAGCCCGGCGCCGAGGTGGATGCGGAGTCGGTGCTCGCCCATTGCCGCAACCATCTGAGCGGCTTTGAAGTGCCCAAGCTGGTGCACTTCGTGGAGGCTTTCCCGTCCACGGCCACGGGCAAGGTGCAGAAGAACGTGATGCGCCGCCAGTTCGAACAGGTGGCGCGGGATCTCTGGGGCGGCTGATGCTCCTTCTTTGCGGAGCATGGCCGGATATGAAAAATGCCGGCCGGGCCGGCATGGTGAAGCATGTTGAGCCCGCAGGAGCGGGCGGTGATCAGTCCGCTGCCTCGGGTGCCCAGGCAAACACCGGGTCGGCCCGGGTTTCGATGATCTTGTTGCGCGCCTGCAGCAGCGGGTCCAGCATTTCCGGCTGCGGAATGATCCAGTACTCGCCGCGTTCTATGGCGTCGAAAACCCGGCTCGCGAACTCGTCGGCGCTCAGGCCGTTCTGCTCCAGCAGGCCGCTCATCATGCCGTGGAATTCGCTCGATGCTTCGGAAGGCGCTTCGCGGAAGATGGCGGTCTTGACCGGGCCTGGGGCCATCAGCGAGACCTTGATCTTGCCGTTGATGGCCGCCAGCTCGGCGGCCAGGCTTTCCGTCAGAGCCACCACGGCAAACTTGGTGGCCGTGTAGGGCGCCATCATGGGGCTGGGCAAAAAGCCGCCCATGGACGCCGTGTTGATGATGCGGGCCGGGCGGTCCGCCTGCAGCAGACGCGGCACAAAGGCGCGCAGGCCGTTGACGATGCCGTTCACATTGACCTGCCAGGACTGCTGCCATTTGGCGTCGCTGATTTCCCAGCTATTGCCCGTGGAAAGCACGCCGGCGTTGTTGAACAGCAGATCCACCTGGCCGTAGGCGGCGTAGGCCTTGTCGGCCAGCGCATCCAGCGAGGCCTGCTGGGTCACGTCGGTGGCGACGGCCAGCGCGCTTCCTCCCTGGGCCTTGATGGCCGCGGCCACCTGCTCCAGACCCGCGAGGTCGCGGTCAGCGAGAACCACCTTCATGCCTTTGGCGGCGGCCAACCTGGCCAGGCCGGCACCGATACCACTGGCTGCTCCAGTGATGACTGCCACGCTCATATCTTTCCTTTGAAACGAATCAATCTGAGTTTCTATTTCAGCAGTTTTTATATGGGCTATTAATCCAGATATTCATGAGTTGACATTTTTGAAGATAGTTCGCAGTATGTCTATTTGAATTAAGTGCAAACCCTGTGTTGACATATTTTGAGTAGGCCCACAGTGTTCTTAAAATTCATAAGGGTTTTTACCAGAGACTGTGAATGCATCGTATTTTTGTAAAGAGGGAAATTCACAGTGATTGGGTTTCTTGAAAATATCCAGAATGGCCACCGCGTCGAATGGTGACGATAAATGTTTGAGGCGGTAATGAATCAAAGAATCGATGGTTTGAAAGATAAAGTAATACTGATTACCGGTGGTACCTCCGGAATCGGCCTGGCCAGCGCACAGGTTGCCGCCGCCAACGGAGCCAAGGTGATCTGTGCGGATCTGAGCAACAGCCAGAAGAGCTTGCCGGAAGGCTGCGAGTTCCAGGCACTGGATGTGGCGGACTGGCAGGCCACGGAGGCTCTGGCGCAGGACATTCTGGCCCGCTACGGCCGGATCGACGGTCTCGTGACCTCGGCCGGAGTCTCGGCCCTGGGAGATGTCGAAAGCCTGGACCTGCAGGAGTGGGACAAGGTGCTGAAGGTC
This sequence comes from Comamonas sp., assembly GCA_019236485.1. Lineage (GTDB taxonomy): Bacteria > Pseudomonadota > Gammaproteobacteria > Burkholderiales > Burkholderiaceae_C > Comamonas. Next base: position 6,733 of record JAFAIY010000116.1, read on the forward strand.
AATCTCACGGGCAGCATGCTGTCCGTGCGTGCGCTTGCGCCCCATATGAAGCAGCGCAAGACGGGCTCTATCGTGACCATCGCCAGCATCAACGGCATGCTGGGCAATCCCGCCAATCTTGCCTACTGCTCCTCCAAGGGCGGGGTGCTGCAGATGATGCGCAGCATGGCCTCGGACCTGGGCCAGTACGGCGTGCGCGTGAATGCCATCAGCCCCGGCCTGATCGACACCCCCATGACCTCCATGCTGGAGAGCGGTCCCGCGCGCCAGAGCTTTGTGAAGCAGCATTTGCTGGGGCGTGCGGGCAATCCGCTGGAAGTGGGGCGCGTGGCGGCCTTTCTGCTGTCCGATCTTTCTTCGTTTGTCACCGGTGCCAATATTCCGGTGGATGGCGGCTTCTCCGCTGCCAAGGTTATTGAAGTCGCTGAAATCCAGTGAGGAAAATCATGAAATACGATGTGATTGTGATGGGTTGCGGAATGTCCGGTATTCTCGCTGGCATTCATCTCAAGAATAGCGGCAAGAAATTCATTATTCTTGAAAAGGCCGATACCCTGGGCGGGACCTGGAGAGATAATACCTATCCGGGTTTGACCTGCGATGTCCCATCGCATGCCTATACCTATTCGTTCGAACCGAATCCAGAGTGGTCGCGCATATTGCCGCCAGGTTCTGAAATTCAGCAGTATTTCAAAACCGTATTCGATAAATACGGTATCGGCGAATATGTGAAATTCAATACCGAGGTGGTGCGCGCCGAATGGAAGGGCGATGCCTGGGAGCTCGAGGACCAGAGCGGTGCGCTCTACGAGGGACAGACGGTGATTGCGGCCACCGGCGTGCTGCATCACCCCAACTACCCCAAGCTCAAGGGGCTGGAGCAATTCGA
>JAFAIY010000135.1 GCA_019236485.1 Comamonas sp.
TCTCCCCTTATATGAACACCGCCCCGGATGCAAAGGTCTGAAGTAGTTTCATAGCGTCTTAGGATCGGCTGCGGTCTTATATCCGGCCTTGTGCGGATCTGGCCGCGGGCCTCAATGGAAGCAGCTGGGAACGTCCTCATCTCTCCCGCGGGCTCCTGGCCCAAGGGGAGTATCAGGTTTAGGCTCCCACGGTCCGACCTGTTTCGCCATTGACTTATCTCGCGCCTGTGCAGCCGTGAAGAGGTTGTTTAAGGGGGGGCGATCCAGCCTGCGCCGTTCAGGCTGGTCGCTGGCTCACATAGCCGGGATCATACTTTCGTCCATGGGCAAGCAGCGCCCAGGCCGTTCGAGCCATCTTGTTGGCCAAGGCCACGATCACCACATTCGTGGGGCGTCGCGCCAGCAAGGCGTCGGCCCACGCCGGCCGGTGCCTCGAGCGCGTCAGTACGACGCGTGCCCCGTGGATCAGTAGTCGTCGCAAGTACGGGTCACCGCGCTTGCTGATGTGCCCAAGGCGCACGTTCCCGCCTGTGCCGGACTGGGTGGGAACCAGCCCCAGGCTGGCCGCGAAGGCTTTGCCTGAGCGGAAGGCCTGGGCAGAGCCCATGGTCGCTACCAGAGCGGTGGCCGTGATCGCACCGATGCCAGGAATTTCCTCCACAGCTTGGGCGGCAGGCTCGCATTGAAGCCATGCCGTGATGTCGCGCTCAAGCAGCTGGATCTGCTCATCGAGTTGATGCAACGTCATCAGTTGCCGCTCGATGGCACGCAACAGCGTGGGAGGGATGGCCTGCTCGATCTCGGCTCGGCGCTGGCGTAGCTCGGCGAGCAAGGCCATGCGCCCCTTGGCAAAGCACAGACCAAATTCGCCCAACAGTCCCCGCAATTGATTGCATTCCCGGGTGCGTGTCTGCACCAGGCCCTCGCGCATCCGATGCAGTGCCAACAAGGCCTGCTGCGCTTCGCTCTTGACGGGCACGGCCGGCATGTCGGGCTGTTGCGCGGCAGTCCAGATGGCCCGGGCGTCCGCCGCGTCAGTCTTGTTGGTACGAACGAACGCGCGCACATAGCGAGGGTGGATCAGGACCGGCTGATGGCCAAGACTCCGGAGCTTGCGCGCCCACCAGTGTGCGCCGCCACAAGCTTCAAGCACCACCTTGCCCGGTGGGCAATTGGACAGGAACTCAATCAGTTCCCGGCGTTGGAACCGACGATTGTGGCTCTTTCCGGTGGGGTCCACCCAGTACATCTGGAACACTGACTTTGCAATGTCCAGCCCATATGTCATAGCATTCATTTGGGCTCTCCTCGACCTCAAGTGATGGATCGAACTTTCACTTTGGCACATCGATGCCGTCGGTCAAGCGAGAGCCCCTTGTCATTTCAAATGCTGACGCATGACGCGGTAGGGAGTGGGCGGTGTTCATTCCATCTCGCCCACTTGTGGGAGAGGGGTCGGGGGAGAGGGTGTTGAGGTTCCAATCGCGACCATCGCATCTTGTGCCGCTGGCCCTCTCCCCCAGCCCCTCTCCCGCGTGTGAACTGACCCCCAAAAGTTGGAGACAACCTTTGGGGGTTTTTACATGGCGAAGTACGCCGCGCAGTTCAAGTTGCGGGTTGCCGAGGAGTACGCCTCGGGAACGGAAGGGTTTCGGCTGCTGGCCCAGCGTTATGGGCTGGATCGCGGGACATTGCGCGAGTGGGTCGCCGCGTATCAATGCCATGGGGCCGAGGCCTTCATGCCTGGGCCGCGCCGCTATGACGAGGCGTTCAAGGTGTTGGTCCTGCGGCACATGCGCGACGAGGGTCTGTCCTTGCGGCAGGCGGCGGCACGGTTCAATGTCCGGGGTTACGCCACCATTGCCGAATGGCAACGCCGGTATGATGCCGGAGGTGCGGAGGCCCTGGCTCCGCGAAGATTGCCAACCCGCCGGTCCATGCAAAAGCCACCGAACCCGAAAGCCAAGCCTGCCAAACAAGACGAAGCGCGCTCGCGCGAGGAACTCATCGACGAGCTGGAAGACCTGCGCGCGGAGGTGGCGTACCTAAAAAAGTACCACGCCCTGCTTCAGGCCAAGGAAAGAGTTGCGCAGCAGAAAAAGCGCAAGTAGTGCTTGAACTCAGGGCGCAATACCCGTTGGCCCGGCTGCTGAAGGCGGCCGGTTTGCCATCCAGTACGTTCTACTACCAGCTCAAGGTGCTGCAGGCGGGCGACCGGGACCATGACCTCAAGGCCAGCATCCAGCAGGTGTTCGAGGCGCACAAGGGGCGCTACGGCTATCGCCGCGTCACGGACGACCTCGGCACGCAGGGGCCGCGGGTCAATCACAAGCGCATCCAGCGGCTGATGCAGGAAATGGGGCTGAAGTCATGCGTGCGCGTGAAGAGATTCCGGACCTACCGGGGTGAGTGTGGCCGGGTTGCGCCGAACCTGCTGGATCGACAGTTCGAGGCGCAGCAGCCGAACCAGAAGTGGGTGACGGACGTGACCGAGTTCAAGGTCAAGGACCAAAAGCTTTACCTGTCGACCGTTCTGGACCTGTGTACGGGCGAGATCGTTGCGCACGAGATGGCCAGGCGGCCGGTCTTTGCACTGGTCACCAACATGCTGGACAAGGCGTTTGAGCGGCTGACTCCGGGCGATCAGCCTGTACTGCATTCGGATCAGGGCTGGCACTACCAGATGAAAGGCTATCAACACCGGCTGGAGCAACGTGGCGTGCGGCAGAGCATGTCGCGCAAGGGCAACTGTCTGGACAATGCCGCCATGGAGAGCTTCTTCGGGACGCTAAAGGCCGAGTTCTTCCACCTGGAAAAGTTCGACAGCGTCGAGCAACTCGAATCCGGGGTGAATCGCTACATCCACTATTACAATCACGACCGCATCAAGCTCAAGCTCAAAGGACTGAGCCCTGCAAAGTACAGGGCTCAGTTCTGCTCAGCCTAGGCATCGCCCGGGCACTACCACTCTCCAACTTTATGGGGTCAGTTCACAGGCGGGAGAGGGGAGTCAAATTGCCCGAACCAAAAAAAAAGCCCCGCTGGGTTAGAGCGGGGCCATTACCACGAAGACTGATAAGAAGAGACGGTCAGACACCTGCCAATGCCTTACCGTGAGACGAATCTTAGTAGGCGTTTGTGACGACAAGAAGTCAGGCCCAAAACAATTCCGGAAAACCCTGAGATCGGGCTCTTTCCGGTTTTTTTTTCTCCGACCTTCCTCAGACCTTTTCGAGCAGCAAGCCCTTCAGGTATTCGCCCTCGGGGAAGGCCGCCGACATCGGATGGTCCGTGCCGGCCGACAGGCGGCGCAGGATACGCGCGTCCGACCGTGCATCGGTGGCTGCGCCGGCCACGATCTTCTGGAACAGCTCCATGCTGATCGCGCCCGAACACGAGTACGTGAATAGCAGGCCGCCCGGACGCAGCAGTTGCATGCCGACCAGGTTGATTTCCTTGTACGCGCGCGCGGCGCGGTCGATATGCTGGGCCGATGGTGCGAACTTGGGAGGGTCCAGCACGATCAGGTCGAACTGGCGGCCCTCGGCGCGGAATTC
>JAFAIY010000204.1 GCA_019236485.1 Comamonas sp.
GTCGCAATGAGGTCGAGCGCCTGTTTCGCAGGCTCAAGGGCTATCGCCGCATCTTCTCCAGATTCGAGAAGCTCGACGTCATGTTCATCGCATTCATCTGCTTCGCGCTGATTGCCGATGGCTTGCGATAGTGTTAACAGGCCCTAGCCAGGCCTGCAAGGCCGGGCGTGAAGCTCAGGGCGCTTCGCGGTCCTGCGTCAGATAGTTGCTGACCAGCTCGAAGAAACTGTCATAGAAAGCGCTCTTGGCAATGGTCTCGCTGCCCACCTTGACCAGGGAGTCGCTGCTCGAGGAAAAAGGCAGGGACACCGAACCCAGCGCCCCCACGCCCACGCTGGCCGAACTCGCGCTCTTCTTGAGCGCATAGCGGTCCTGCAGCGCGGTCACGAAACCTATGCTGACCTGGCCGTCGGTGGTCTGCGGCACGCACACCACGCGGATATTGATCTCCAGATTGGTCTCCATGCTGGGCTGGAAGCTCTTGCGCCCTTCTATCAGCTCCTGGGTGCGGGCGTTGGCGATATAGCCCTGGCTCAGCAGCGCGCGGCGCGCGGCCTCGCAGGTCTGGGTCGGCGAGGAGTCGAAGCTGCGCGAAAACGTGGAGGTGGAGTCGAAAGTCTCCTGCACGGGCACGCTGTGCGGGGCCGTGGTGGAACAAGCGGCCAGCAGGCCCGAACACAGGCCCAGCATGCCCCAGCGCATGACATGGGCTTTTGCCGAAATTACTCCACCTAAACGCACACAACCTCCTTCAGTCCCATAGCCGCTCGGTCCATTCTTCAAGCCCAAATAGCGTAGCAGCTTGGCGGTGCCCGATATGCGAACGCCGGGCAAGACCTACGGATTTTTGCCATCTTTACCGCAGATTCATGCAAGTGCCGCAGCCAGCCGCCATGCGCGGGCTCGGCTGCATATGTTGACATTCTTTGCGCGCAAACTGGCTGACCGCGGCTGCTGCATCGGTTATGGTCAAAGCTGGCCCGGCATCGGGAACCGTGCAAGCCAGACGGGATCCGATGCGGACACTCTCATTCATTCTTGAAGGAACACTCATGAAATTTCGCTGGACCTGGTGCCTCCCCCTGATCGCCTCCGTGACGCTGGCCGCTTGCGGCACCACGGACGGTGGCGGCGCCAGCAAGCCCGGCCCCAGTGGCCCTGCAGGAGATGCGGCCTCGCTGACCGCCTATCACTGGAAGCTGCAACAGGCTTTCACCCCCGCCGGCACGGATGACCAGACCTGGTTTCTGAGCTCCAGCCAGGCGCCCATCGTGCTGGACTTCGCCGACCAGCGCGTCGTCGTCAAGAACCTGTGCAACGTCATGTCCTCGGGCTATAGCGTCGATGGCCAGCGCATCAATCTGCAGCGCGCCATGAGCACGCTGCGCGCCTGCAACGACAACCAGCTCATGATGCTGGAGCAGAAAGTGGCCCGTATCCTGCCCACGGCCAAGCAATGGAATGTGCAGCTGGGCGTGGGCAGCGAGCAGCCGCGCCTGACCCTGCAGTTCATCGATGGCACGCGCTGGCAGTTCAACGGCCAGCCCACGGCCCAGACCCAGTATGGCAGCGCGCCCGAGCGCATGTTTCTCGAGGTCGGCCCCGAGCGCAAGCCCTGCAGCGCAGGCGCAGGCCGCTACCAGTGCCTGCAGGTGCGCGAGATCCGCTACGGCGACAACGGCGTCAAGACCTATACCGGCCAGTGGGAGAACTTCTACAGCGAGATCGAGGGCTACAAGCACGAGGCCGGCGTGAGCAATGTGCTGCGCATCAACCGCTACAAGCGCCAGAACGTGCCGGCCGATGCCTCGGCCTACGCCTATGTGCTGGACATGGTGGTCTCCTCCACCCTGGAAAACAAGCGCAAATAAGTCTGACCGCGTCCGCTTCGAGGACCAGATCCCAAGCCGGCCCGAGGGCCGGCTTTTTCATGGCTGCACGGCAATGTTTCACGGCGGCCCGGGCCGTTTTCCCGGGCCAGGTTTGCCGCCCGGCCGCGTCCACCACTCAAAAATCTCTTTTGGCGACAGACACTTGCAGACCATGACCGCAGGCATGGGCCGGTGCAGACGCCAAATTCGCAGTTATACCCAGCAGTTGTGGGCCGTCCTGTGGACAAGCCCCGGAAGAACCCGGCAAACCCGCATGGGCTAGTGCTTTGCGCGCAGCGATCAAAAAATACGCAGCAGGTCGAGCCCGGCCCCATGTTTCACGCACAAAAAAAGGCCGGCAGCGGATACCGGCACAGACAAGAGAGACACCGACTCGAACTCAAAAAGCGTTAGCAGCCCCCCCGCAACGGCGAGGGCCGGCCGCATGCACTCAGCGCAGACGGAAGCGCCCTTCCACAAACATGGAGGAACGATGGCCGGTCTCGCATTGGGCATCGGCATAGGACCAGAAAGCCTGGACCGTGCCCTTGGCCGTATCTATGACCTGGCTGACGGTAAAGCCGGTCTTCTCTATCCAGTTGAGAAAGTGCAGATGGTCGCTGAGCTGCAGATAGCTGAGCTGCTCGCAGCCTTCGGCCACATGGCCCTGGGAGTCCACCACGCGCCAGCGCATCTGTCCTTTGACGGTATAGCGAACTTCCGCTCGGCTGTCGGGAAACTCGATCACGGCTTCACGACCCAGCAAGGTTCCGGCGTACTGCATGGAAAGCATGGACATGATGACGACTCCTTGTACGACTGCACCGTCTGTTGCAACCCGAACCGGATTGCTTGCGGCTATGGTCGCGCGCTCTCGATTGATTGCTTGTGGGAACGCGCCGCATGCCATCGTCGGTAACAACTTTTCAATCGATCACGGCTTTTCCTGCATGCCCGGCCCTGTGCGCGCAGCTCCTACACATCTATCCAGCGGGCACCGGCAGGGACTTCCGGCTTTGCGCCATTTGCTGCACAAATCAAGTAGATCGCCGATACTCGGCATCCACCTGTTTCACGCGCCGAGCCCGTGCCGCGGATAACGCAAACCCGGGCTGCGCTTCCGGATTCCACCTTGTCCAGCCCAGCCCCCGTCTCCCCGCCCGCAGCCGTCGCTTCCGTGGCGCCGCTGCGCGACCGCGCTTTTATCTCGTTTGTGCTGGCCCGCATGCTGGCCATGTTTGCGCAGCAGATGCAGGCCGTGGTCGTGGCCTGGCAGGTGTATGACATCACACGCGAGCCGCTGTCCCTGGCCTATGTGGGCCTGGCCCAGTTCATCCCCATGGCGGGCTTGCTGATTCCGGCCGGCGACCTCAGCGACCGCATGAGCCGCAAGCGGCTGCTCGCCATCAGCTGGCTGCTGGCATCCATCTGCTCGGGCCTGCTATGGCTGCTATCGCAAAGCGCGGCCCGCGAGGTGCACTGGATTTATGCGGTGCTGGTGCTGTTCGGCTGCAGCCGCGCCTTCAGCGGCCCGGCGCTGCAAAGCCTGCTGCCGCAGATCGTGGCCCGCGAGCAGCTGGCCAAGGCCCTGGCCACCAACAGCATGCTGATGCGCATCTCGGCCATTGCGGCACCCGTGCTCGGCGGCCTGCTCTATGCCCTGGGCGGCGGGGTGCTGACCTATGCGATCTGCGGCACCAGCCTGGTTCTGGGTGCGGCCTTGCTGAGCCAGGTTCCGGTGCGCTTTGCGAACCTCAAAGCGCCTTCCACCGACGATCAAAGCACCATGTGGCAGCGTTTTGCCGAAGGCCTGCATTTCATGCGCACGCGCCCCATCATTCTGGGCACCATTTCCCTGGACCTGTTTGCCGTGCTGCTGGGCGGCGTGGTGGCGCTGCTGCCCGTCTATGCGCACGAGGTGCTCGAGGTCGGCCCCCAGGGCCTGGGCCTGCTGCGCTCCTCCATGGCCGCGGGCGAGGTCTGCATGGGCCTGTGGCTGTCGGCCCGTCCCATCAACCGCCGCGTGGGCAAGGTGATGTTTGCCGCCGTGGCCGTGTTCGGCCTGGCGAATCTGGTGTTTGCGCTCTCGCACTGGTTTGCGCTGTCCATGCTGGCTCTGGCCGTCGCGGGCGCCGCGGACATGGTCAGCGTCTATATCCGCGGGGCGCTGGTGCAGTTTTCCACGCCCGACCATATGCGCGGCCGCGTGAACGCGGTGAACATGCTGTTCATAGGCTCGTCCAACGAGCTCGGCGAGTTCCGCGCGGGCAGCAGCGCCTCCTGGTTCGGCGCCGTGCCTGCGGCCGTACTGGGCAGCCTCTGCACGCTGGGCGTGGTGGGCGGCTGGATGACGCTGTTCAAGCCGCTGCGCGATGTGGACAGACTCGAAGATGCGGCGCGCGTGAGCGGTGCCGAAACCCTGGCCCAGGGCTGAAAACGATAGCTGATAGCGCGCTCCAGATAAGCGCAGCAGCCACTCTTCAATAGAAAAAGCCTCGCATGAACGCGAGGCTTTTTCGCTGCAGGCGCAAAGGTTTACAGCAGCTCGGCGCGCAGCTGCTCGGCACTCTTGGGCGAGAGCAGGCCCGGCGCCACGTCGAACACGGTCTTGCAGCCATGCTGGCCGGCCTGGGCCATGCGGTGCACGGCACGCGCATAGGCGACCAGCACGCTGGAGGTGAACTCGGGGTTGCTGTCCAACTGCAGCCGGTATTCGATGACCTGCTTGTTCTGCGCGCTGGTATTGCCGCTGCGGATCACAAAGCCGCCATGAGGCATGGCCGCATGCTCGCGCGCGAGCTCCTCGGCGCTGATGAAATGCACGGTGGTGTCGTACTGGTCGAAGTAATGCGGCATCTCCACGATGCTGCGGCGCACGGCCTCGGCGTCGGCACCTTGCTCGAGCACCACATAGCATTCGCGCTGATGCTTGTCCCGCGTGCTCAGCTCGGGGCGCACGCCGGAGCGCACCTGGTTCACGGCCTCTTCGACGGGAATCGTGTACTGCACACCGCCGGCCACGCCTTCGACGCGGCGGATCGCGTCGGAATGGCCCTGGCTCAGGCCCTTGCCCCAGAAGGTATAGGTGGCGCCGTCGGGCAGCAGGGCCTCGCCCATCACGCGGTTGATGGAGAACATGCCCGGGTCCCAGCCGGCCGAGATCAGCGCCGTGGTCTGGCCGCCCTGCGCGGCACTGTCCACATTGGCGAAATGCTCGGGGATGCGCGCATGGGTGTCAAAGCTGTCGATCAGATTGAAATGGGCCGCGAGCTCGGGCGCCTGCCTGGGCAGATCGTCCTTGGAGCCGCCGCAGAGAATCAGCACATCGATCTGGCCTTTGTGCGACAGCAGGCTGCCCATGGCATGCACGGGCGTGCCGGCATTCAGGGGCTGGAGCTGCGCAGGATCGCGGCGCGTGTAAATCCCCGCCAGCTGCATGTCGGGGTTCCTGGCGACGGCGGCTTCCACGCCGCGTCCCAGATTGCCGTAACCGACGATGCCAATGCGGATAGGGGATGTTGTCGATGCCATGACGATCACTTTCCTCGGAACAAAAGAAGTGATTATTGCCCTTCGATGCACCAACTTGGGGCAAAACTACGGCAATGTCAGTGAACATTGCCGGAACGTCCACGCCACAAATGCCAAACGCCGTCAACTATCAGCAAACCGACGGCCGCAAAGATCAGCCCATAGGTCGGCAGCTGCTGGGGCTGCAGCCGCTCTCCAAGCAGGCCGGCCACAAGCACCAGCAGGGCCGGCTCCACATAGGACAGCAGGCCGAACAGCCCCATTGACAGCCAGCGGCTGGCCACCATGTACAGCGCCAGCGCCACGGCGCTGAACACGCCCAGCAGCGGCAGCAAGGCCCAGAGTGCCTGGTGGCCGGCCACCAGCGGCCAGCTGCCGGGCGCGCGCAGCACAAAGACCAGGGCTGCGGGCAGCAGCAGGACCATGTCCAGCCAGTGCCCGGCCAGGGTGTCGGTCTTCAGCCAGCGGCGCAGCGCGAAATAAAGGGTATAGCCCAGGGCCACCACCCAGGTCTCCCAGGACATGCCGCCGGCCTGCCAGAACTCGTGGGCCACGCCGGCCGCAGCCACCAGGGCCGCCAGGGTCTGGCCCGGCGTGAGCCGCTCGGCAAACAGCAGGCGGCCCGCGACCACCATCACCAGCGGCAGCAGAAAATAGCCCAGCGACACCGGCAACGCGCGCCCGTTCATGGGCGCCCACATAAACATCCAGAGCTGCACGCCCAGCAGCGCGGCGCTCAGCACCAGAAGCAAGCCGAAGCGCGGCCGCGCGACCGCCCGCGCCAGCAGCTCGCGCACGGCGGCAGCCTGCTTGAGCGCGAACAGCAGGGCCGTGGTGAAAGGCAGAGTCATCAACACCCGCCAGCCGAAGATCTGCTCGCCGTCCAGCGGTGCCAGAAACGGCGAAAGGTAATACAGGGAGGCAAACAGCACCGATGCCAGAACCGAGACCACAACGCCTTTGAACATCACCGCTCTAGAAATGGAAGAGAAACCGCCGCAAACGCTTGCCGGTCAAGCGCTGGCAGCTATGCATAAAGAGACAGTCCACACGAAGCTGCGGCTGCCGGCCGAGCGCCATTGTGCGCGAACCGGGGGCGGCCGCATCAACCGTAGACGGCACGCAGGCTGCCGCCCTGGGTTAGAGTGCGGCTCGCCCTGCCCCTGCCTCTCACCATGACCGAATCCTGCCCGCCCGCCCCCCATCCGCTGCACATACTCTGGCAGGACGAGCATCTGGTCGCGGTCTACAAGCCCGCGGGCTGGCTGGTGCACCGCACGGGGCTCGATGCGCACGAGACCCGGTTCGTGATGCAGGCGCTGCGCGACCAGCTGGGCC
>JAFAIY010000351.1 GCA_019236485.1 Comamonas sp.
ACATCGGCACCGACGCCTTCCAGGAATGCGATACCGTGGGCATCACGCGCCCCGTGGTCAAGCACAACTTCCTGGTCAAGGATGTGCGCGAGCTGGCCGAGACCATGAAAAAGGCTTTCCACATCGCCCGCACCGGCCGCCCCGGCCCCGTGGTGGTGGATATCCCCAAGGACGTGTCCTTCAAAAAGGCGCTGTACACCGGCTATCCCGAAAAAGTGGAAATGCGCTCGTACAACCCGGTCAAGAAGGGTCATGCTGGCCAGATCCGCAAGGCGCTGCAGCTGCTACTGACCGCCAAGCGCCCCTATATCTACACGGGCGGTGGCGTGCTGCTGGGCAATGCCTGCAACGAGCTGCGCACCCTGGTGGACATGCTGGGCTACCCCGTCACCCACACCTTGCTGGGCCTGGGGGCCTATCCGGCCAGCGACAAGAAATTCCTGGGCATGCTGGGCATGCACGGCACGATCGAGGCCAACAACGCCATGCAGAACTGCGACGTGCTGCTGGCCGTGGGCGCGCGCTTCGACGACCGCGTGATCGGCAACCCCAAGCATTTCATGTCGGTGGAGCGCAAGATCATCCACATCGACATCGATCCTTCCTCCATCTCCAAGCGCGTGAAGGTGGACGTGCCCATCGTGGGCGATGTGAAGGACGTGCTGACCGAGCTGATCGCCATGCTGCGCGAATCCGCCCAGCGTCCCGACGAGGGCGCCCTGGGTCAGTGGTGGGAGACCATCGAAGGCTGGCGCAGCCGCGACTGCCTGAGCTACGACAAGTCCAATACCGAAGTCATCAAGCCCCAGTACGTGGTCGACACGCTGTGGAACATGACCAAGGATGCCGATGCCTACATCACCTCCGACGTGGGCCAACACCAGATGTGGGCCGCGCAATACTACCGCTTCGACGAGCCGCGCCGCTGGATCAACTCCGGCGGCCTGGGCACCATGGGTGTGGGTCTGCCCTATGCCATGGGCATCAAGCTGGCCAAGCCCGAGTCGGAAGTCTTCTGCATCACGGGCGAAGGCTCGATCCAGATGAACATCCAGGAACTGGCCACCTGCCGCCAGTACAACACGCCGGTGGTGATCTGCGCGCTCAACAACCGCTACCTGGGCATGGTGCGCCAGTGGCAGGAGATCGAGTACTCGGGCCGCTACTCCAGCAGCTATATGGATTCGCTGCCCGATTTCGTGAAGCTGGCCGAGGCCTATGGCCATCGCGGTCTGCTGATCGAAAAGCCCGCCGACGTGGAAGGCGCTCTGCGCGAAGCGCGTCGCATCGTGCGCGAAGAGAGCAAGACGGTGTTCCTGGACTTCCGCACCGATCCCACCGAGAACGTGTTCCCCATGGTGCAGGCCGGCCGTGGCATCACGGAAATGCTGCTGGGTGCTGACGATTTGTGATGGCTGGCGGCCGGTTTTGCATGAAATCGGTCATAAGCTCAAAGCTGTCAAGCGCAAATAGCTATATTTTTTAATAGCGTTTTTTGACGAATCTATTGTCCGCCGAGCCTGGCACTTACCGGTGTCAGGGGAGGGCGGCGAAAAGAGGAATCTTTCAATGAAACACATTATCGCCGTGCTGCTCGAGAACGAGCCCGGAGCACTGTCGCGCGTCGTGGGCCTGTTCTCGGCCCGCGGCTACAACATCGAATCGCTGACCGTGGCGCCCACCGAGGACGCATCGCTGTCGCGCATGACCATCCAGACCACGGGTTCGGACGACGTCATCGAGCAGATCACCAAGCACCTGAACCGCCTGATTGAAGTGGTGAAGGTGGTGGACCTGACCGAAGGCGCCTATACCGAGCGCGAGCTCATGATGGTCAAGGTGCGCGCCGTGGGTAAGGAGCGCGAGGAAATGAAGCGCATGGCCGACATCTTCCGCGGCCGCATCATCGACGTCACCGAGAAGAGCTATACCGTGGAGCTCACCGGCGACCAGTCCAAGAACGACGCCTTTCTGCAAGCCCTTGACCGCACCGCTATCCTGGAGACCGTACGTACGGGCGCCTCGGGTATTGGTCGCGGCGAGCGCATTCTGCGTGTCTAATCAACGCTTTTGAAACTGTTCAAACCTTTTTAACCCCCTAGAGACAAGAGACCTGGAGCCATCATGAAAGTTTTCTACGACAAGGACTGTGACCTGAGCCTGATCAAGGGCAAGACAGTTGCCATCATCGGCTACGGCAGCCAAGGCCACGCTCACGCCCAGAACCTGAACGAATCCGGCGTCAAGGTCGTGGTCGGTCTGCGCAAGGGTGGCTCCTCCTGGGACAAGGTCGGCAAGGCCGGCCTGACCGTGATGGAAGTCAACGACGCAGTCAAGGCCGCCGACGTGGTCATGATCCTGCTGCCCGACGAGAACATCCCCGAGGTGTACAAGAACAACGTCGAGCCCAACATCAAGCCGGGCGCGACCCTGGCTTTCGCCCACGGCTTCAACGTGCACTACAACCAGGTCGTGCCCCGCGCCGATCTGGACGTGATCATGGTCGCCCCCAAGGGCCCCGGCCACACCGTGCGCTCCGAGTACCTGAAGGGTGGTGGCGTGCCTTCCCTGATCGCCATCTACCAGGACAAGTCCGGCAAGGCGCGTGACGTGGCCCTGTCCTATGCCATGGCCAACGGCGGCGGCAAGGGTGGCATCATCGAGACCAACTTCAAGGAAGAAACCGAGACCGACCTGTTCGGCGAGCAGGCGGTGCTCTGCGGCGGCGCCGTGGAACTGGTGAAGATGGGCTTCGAGACCCTGACCGAAGCCGGCTACGCTCCCGAAATGGCCTACTTCGAGTGCCTGCACGAGCTCAAGCTCATCGTCGACCTGATGTACGAAGGCGGCATTGCCAACATGAACTACTCCATCTCCAACAACGCGGAGTATGGCGAGTACGTGACCGGTCCCGAAGTCATCAACGAAGAATCGCGCAAGGCCATGCGCAATGCGCTCAAGCGCATCCAGAGCGGCGAATACGCGAAGATGTTCATCAGCGAAGGCCGCCTGAACTATCCTTCGATGACCGCCCGCCGCCGCCAGAACGCCGAGCATGCCATCGAGCAGGTCGGCGGCCAGCTGCGCGCCATGATGCCCTGGATCTCCAAGAACAAGTTGGTTGACCAGAGCCGCAACTGATGCCTGCAGCCCATCCGGCATCGGCCGGGTGAGGCGTGCCAGCAAGAGGCCACCCCCGGGGTGGCCTTTTTCATGCCGGACGCGGCGTGCATGGCGGGTACACTGACAGCAGGGGCATTGCCAAGATGGCTGTGCTTAAAATACTATGCTTTTAATAGCTGCATGCGCTTGACATGCAAGCACTGGAGGTCTGTTTAATGCAAAACAGCAACGAGCCCGGCGAAATCGGCGGCATGCCGCGCAAGCTGCGCAAGGGCATTTATGTGCTGCCCAATCTGTTCACCCTGGCGGCGCTGTTCGGCGGTTTCTACGCCATCGTCATGGCCATGAACAACCAGTTCGAGCTGGCTGCCGTGGGCGTGTTCTGCGCCATGGTGCTCGACAGCCTCGACGGCCGCGTGGCGCGCATGACGCATACTCAAAGCGCGTTCGGAGAGCAGATGGATTCGCTCTCCGACATGGTGTCCTTCGGCGCTGCGCCGGCGCTGATCGCCTATGAATGGGCGCTGCGCCCGCTGGGCCGCTGGGGCTGGATTGCAGCCTTCGTCTACTGCGCCTGCGCGGCTCTGCGCCTGGCGCGCTTCAATGTGAACACCGGCGTGGTGGACAAGCGCTATTTCCAGGGCATGCCTTCGCCGGCGGCCGCGGCCCTGGTGGCCGGCTTCATCTGGCTGACCAGCGCGCTCATGGTCTCGCACCGCGACGTGCCCATCTTTGGCGACGTGATCTCCTGGTTCGGCGGCTATCCCACGGACCGCTCCGACCTGTCCTGGATCATGTTCGCCATCACCCTGTTCGCCGGCCTGACCATGGTGACGAACATTCCCTATTACAGCTTCAAGGACATAGGCGGTGCCAAGAGCATGCCCTTCGTCACCCTGGTGGTGGTGGCGCTGTTGATGGCGGTGGTGAGCATAGAGCCCGCGACCATGCTGTTCCTGGTGTTTGTGGGCTACTCCGTTTCCGGCTATGTGATCTACGCCTGGCGTCGTGCCAAGGGCGAGCATGTGAGCATCGTGGCCACCAGCAAGGATGAGCCCGACGAGCGCGGCCTGCACGAGGATTGAGCGGGCGGCAAAAAACCTGGCGCCCAAAACATTTATTGTGTTAAAGTGATCCGCATGCAAAACCTGTCGCTAGCTCTACTACTAATGTCCAACGGGCAGAGAAAGTAGCGCGCGCGTACAAACACACCCTACTTGGCGGCCCGTAGCATCAGCGACGGGCCGTTTTTGCTTTTGGGCGTCGCTGGAACTGGGTTCAATTTCCTCCATTTCGACTGAAGAGACTCACCATGTTGCAAAACCCTTCCACCAAATACCGCGCTTTCGCCCCCGTGCGCTTGAGCAATCGCAGCTGGCCCGACGCGGTAATCACCAAGCCCCCGGTCTGGTGCAGCGTGGACCTGCGTGACGGCAACCAGGCTTTGATCGAGCCCATGGACATCGAGCGCAAGATGCGCATGTTCGAGCAGCTGGTGCAGATCGGCTTCAAGGAAATCGAGGTCGGCTTTCCCTCCGCCTCCCAGGTCGAGTTCGACTTCCTGCGCAAGCTCATCGAGGAAGACCGCATTCCCGATGACGTGACCATCCAGGTGCTGACCCAGGCGCGCGAACACCTGATTCGCCGCACTTTCGAGGCCCTGGAGGGCGTGCCGCGCGCCATCGTCCACCTCTACAACGCCACGGCCCCCGTGATGCGCCGCGTGGTGCTGAACATGAGCGAGGACGAGATCGTGGAGCTGGCCACGACCAATGCCCGGATGTTCAAGGACATCGCCGCCCACTATCCGCAGACCAAGTGGACCTTCCAGTACTCGCCCGAGATGTACTCGGACACCGAGCTGGAATTCTCCAAGCGCGTGATCGATGCCGTGACCGCCGTGTGGCAGCCCACGCCCGAGAACAAGTGCATCATCAATCTGCCCACCACGGTGGAGCACTCCACGCCCAACATCTTTGCCGACATGGTGGAGTGGACGCACCGCAATATCGAGCGCCGCGACAGCGTGGTGATCTCGGTGCATCCGCACAACGACCGCGGCACGGGCACGGCGGCCGCCGAGCTGTCCCTGATGGCCGGTGCCGACCGCCTCGAAGGCTGTTTGTTCGGCAACGGCGAGCGCACCGGCAATCTGGACGTGGTCAACGTGGCTTTGAATATGTATATCCAGGGCGTGAACCCCGGCCTCGACTTCTCCAATATCGACGATATCCGCGCCACGGTGGAGCACTGCAACCAGCTGCCCGTGCACCCACGCCACCCCTATGTGGGTGATCTGGTCTATACCTCCTTCTCCGGCTCCCACCAGGATGCCATCAAGAAGGCTTTCGCCGCCCACAAGGAGGGCGATATCTGGGATATGCCTTATCTGCCTATCGATCCCAAGGATCTGGGCCGCAGTTACGAAGCCGTGATCCGCGTGAACAGCCAGTCGGGCAAGGGCGGCATCGCCTATCTGCTCGAGAGCGAATATGGTTTGCAGCTGCCGCGCCGCCTGCAGATCGAGTTCAGCCAGGTCGTGCAGCGCGAGATGGATGCCAGCGGCAAGGAGCTGTCGGCGGCCGATCTCTGGGAGCTGTTCCAGCGCGAATACAGCGTGAATACCGTCAAGGCGCCCCAGTACCGCCTGAGCGAGGTGGACGGCGTGGTCAGCATGAACGCCGAGATCGAAGTGGAGGGCGAGAAGTATTTTTTGGACGGCGAAGGTACGGGCCCCATTGACGCCTTTGTCCAGGCGCTGTCTGCTGCAGTCGGCCGCAATGTGCGCGTGCTCAACTATGCCGAGCATGCGATCGGCGAGGGCGCAAACGCCAAGGCCATTGCCTATGTGGAGTTGCGCGTCGACGAGGCCCAGATCTGCTACGGCGTCGGGGTGGATGCCAACATCGTGTCCGCCTCGCTGCGCGCCATCATCTCGGGATTGCAACGCGTCCCGGCCGCCGCAGAGACGGTAGCTGTCTAAATCGTTTCCAAGCCGGTGCCGCCAAAAGCGCACCGGCTTTTTTGTCGGCAGTCCTTGGTAAAAAAAATCGGCGCCTTACCGGCGCCACAACTTAAGCGAGACCCCCATCATGTCCGATCAGCTGATTATTTTCGACACCACCTTGCGCGACGGCGAGCAGTCGCCCGGCGCTTCCATGACGCGCGATGAAAAGCTGCGCATTGCGCGCCAGCTCGAACGCCTGAAGGTGGATGTGATCGAGGCTGGCTTTGCTGCGGCATCGAATGGGGATTTCGAGTCCATCCAGGGCATTGCGCACGCCATCAAGGATTCCACGATTTGCTCGCTGTCGCGCGCCAACGACCGCGACATCGCGCGTGCGGCCGAGGCGCTCAAGGGCGCAAACCGTGCGCGCATTCACACCTTCATCGCCACCAGCCCGCTGCACATGGAGAAAAAGCTGCGCATGACGCCCGAGCAGGTGCTGGAGCAGGCCAAGCAGGCGGTGCGCTTTGGCCGCAATCTGATCGAGGACATCGAGTTCAGTGCCGAAGACGGCTACCGCAGCGATCCCGAGTTTCTGGCGCGGGTGATCGAGGCGGTCATCAAGGAGGGTGCAACCACCATCAACGTGCCCGATACCGTGGGCTATGCGATTCCCGAGCTCTATGGCAACTTCATCAAGGATTTGCGCGAGCGCGTGCCCAACAGCGACAAGGCCATCTGGTCCGTGCACTGCCACAACGATCTGGGCATGGCCGTGGCCAACTCCCTGGCCGGCGTGAAGATCGGCGGCGCACGCCAGATCGAATGCACCATCAACGGCCTGGGCGAGCGCGCCGGCAACTGTTCGCTCGAAGAGGTGGTGATGGCCATCAAGACGCGCAAAGACTATTTCGGCCTGGATGTAAACATAGACACCAAGCACATCGTGGCCGCCAGCCGCATGGTCAGCCAGACCACGGGCTTCGTGGTCCAGCCCAACAAGGCTGTGGTGGGCGCGAACGCCTTCGCCCATGCCTCGGGCATCCACCAGGACGGCGTGCTCAAGGCGCGCGACACCTACGAAATCATGCGCGCCGAGGATGTGGGCTGGACGGCCAACAAGATCGTGCTGGGCAAGCTCAGCGGCCGCAACGCCTTCAAGCAGCGCCTGCAGGAGCTGGGCGTGGAGCTGGACAGCGAGGCCGCGATCAACCAGGCTTTCACCCGCTTCAAGGAGCTGGCCGACCGCAAGAGCGAGATCTTCGACGAGGACATTCTGGCCCTGGTGAATGCGGATGGCGCCTCGCACCAGGAGGACCCGTTCCATTTCGTCTCGCTGGCCCAGCAGAGCGAGACGGGCGAGCGCCCCCATGCGACCGTGGTGTTCAGCAGCCAAGGCCGGGAGGTCAAGGCCGAGTCCGATGGCAACGGTCCGGTCGATGCCTCGTTCAAGGCCATAGAGTCCGAGGTCAAGAGCGGCGCCGAGATGGTGCTGTATTCCGTCAACGCTATCAGTGGCTCCACCGAGAGCCAGGGTGAGGTGACGGTGCGCCTGCAGCGCAATGGCCGCGTGGTCAACGGAGTGGGTGCTGACCCCGATATCGTGGTGGCGTCGGCCAAGGCCTACCTCAGCGCGCTGAACAAATTGCATAGCAATATGGAAGTTGTCGCTGCACAAGGTTGAGTGCTGGATTTATAATTTCACCAAGATTATCGAAAAGGTTGTGCAAGTGCTTGTCACTTCACAACTTTTTTGATTGAATTAAATCCTTACACCTTGTTGTCTGGAGTATCGCATGCCGCTGCTTCGTCCCTTTCGCCTCGCCAAACTCACTCAGCTGCTGTCGCTGACGCTGCTGAGCTGCGCGCTGGCAGCACCCGCGGCCCATGCGGCAAGCGCCAAAAAAGAAGTCAAAAAACCTGCGGCCGAAGCGTCGGCCAAGAAGTCCGCGAAGCAGCCGGCAGGCAAGGGGCGCGTAGTGGCCGAGGCCAAGGGCGGCAAGGCGGCCAAGGGCAAGGCGGAAGCTCGTCACCACTCCGGCAAGGCGGTGGCCAAGGCCGAGAAGGCCGAAGCGGCCTCCAGTAAAAAGCGTCTGGCCAAGGCAGCTGTGGCCGGCGGCGCTGCCGTGGCCGCTGCGGCGGCCGTAGAGCCCGCGCGCCTGTCCTATGGTCAGATGGCAGGGCTGCATGCCGTGGGCGACCCTCTGGCTCTGCAAAGCAGCGTGGCCTATGTGGTGGATCAGGATACGCACGAGGTTTTGCTGAGCAAGAACGATCAGGCGGTGCTGCCCATCGCCTCGCTGACCAAGCTCATGACGGGTTTGCTGGTGTCTCAGGCGCATCTGCCCATGGACGAGATGATCACCATCACCCAGGATGATGTGGACACCGAAAAGCACAGCAGCTCGCGCCTGCGCGTGGGCACCACGCTCACGCGTGCCGAGATGATGCACCTGGCGCTGATGTCCAGCGAGAACCGTGCGGCCCATGCGCTGGGTCGTACCTATCCCGGCGGTCTGTCCCAATTCGTGCAGCTGATGAATGCCAAGGCGCATCAGCTGGGCATGAAGGACACGCGCTATGTGGAGCCTACGGGTCTGTCCAGCAGCAACCAGTCCAGCGCCCGTGACCTGGCTCTGTTGGTCGGTGTCGCGCACGGCGATCCGCTGATGCGTGAATACACGACCTCGCCGGGCTACGAGGTGGCCGTGGGCCGCCGCACGCTGCAGTTCAACAATACCAACCGCCTGGTCAAGAGCGACAACTGGGACATCGGTCTGCAAAAGACCGGCTATATCTCCGAAGCCGGTCGCTGCCTGGTGATGCAGGCTCAGGTTGCGGGCCGCAAGCTCATCATGGTGTTCCTGGATTCGGCGGGCAAGTTCAGCCGTATCGCCGATGCCGAGCGCGTGCGCCACTGGGTGGAGGGCATGGGTCCCACGGCCAGCAACTCGGTGGTTCACCGCATTCGTGGCTGAGTCCGGGCCTGATCCCGCATGCAAAAAGCGCTACCTAGGGTAGCGCTTTTTTTATGGAAAATCGGTCTGTAGCCGTTGCTGGATCAGCGCCATGTGCTCACAAAAGTGTGCCGGCCCCCGTGCTCAGCCGTGCTGGCTGCGGCTGTAAGGGTGCGACGGCGGCGTGGCCGGGTGGGCGCCGCTATAGCCCAGGGCCGCGGAAATTTCCTGCACCGCCGTCTGCAGCTTGGGAGCCCAGCTTTCGTCCAGGCGGTCCGCAGGTGCGGAGATGGACAGGCCCGCAATCAGCTTGCTCTGGTCGTCGTAGATGCCGGCGGCCATGCAGCGGACTCCCAGTTCCAGCTCTTCGTTGTCGCGTGCGATGCCGTACTGGCGCACTTTCTCGAGCTCGTGCTCGAGCTCGCCCAACTGGGTGATGCTGAAATGCGTCTTGCCGGGCAGGCCGGTGCGCGTGGCATAGGCGCGCACCTGCTGGGAGTCGTCGGCCGCCAGAAACAGCTTGCCGTTGGAGGTCAGGTGCAGAGGGGCATGGCCACCAATCGCGCGCACGACCTGCATGCCCGAGCGCTCGCTGTAGGCGCGCTCCACATACACGATCTCGTCCCCCTGGCGCACCGAGAGGCTGATGGGCTGCTGGATGAGTTTATAGAGCTGGCGCATGGGCGTGAGCGCCACTTCGCGCACATTCAGGCGGGCCTTGACCAGATTTCCCAGCTCCAGAAAGCGCATGCCCAGGCGGGAGCTGCCAGATTCGGGGCGGTCCACGAAGCGGCCCAGGGCCAGGTCGTTGAGAATGCGGTGCGTGGTGGAGGGGTGCAGGCCCGTGCGCTCGCTGATCTCCTTCAAAGAAACCGCTTCCTCGCGCGATGCCAGCACGTCGATCAACGTAAACATGCGTTCCAGGACCTGGACGCTGGGCTTTGCGGAGGCCGAGAGCTCGTCTTTTTTCATACGGTGGAGATGCGTTTCGGAATCAAGGCATTCTAGCGGCGCAAAGCCGGCGCGGGCATGTCGCCGACCCATATATCCGTTGCCGCTGTCTGCGGCGGCTTGCTGCAAGATTGCTAGCGTGCCGTGCTTTGGCGGTCTACGCGCTGCCAGCGTTCACCCTGGCGGATTTCATGAGGCAGAAAGCTGGCTTTGTAGCCCATCTTCTGGCTCTCGGCAATCCAGTAGCCCAGATAGACATAGGGCAGGTTCATGGCGCGGGCCTGCTCGATCTGCCAGAGCACGTTGTAAGTGCCGTAGCTGGCGTGATCCTCGGGGTCGTAGAAGGTGTAGACCGCGGAGAGGCCGTCTTCCAGCACGTCCAGTATGGAGAGCATCTTGAGCACGCCGGGCTCGCCGTCTGTCGAGGGCTCGCGAAACTCCACGAGCCGGGAGTTGACCCGGCTTTGCAGCAAAAACTGCGTGTACTGATCCACGCTGTCGTGGTCCATGCCGCCGCCGCTGTGGCGATGCTGCTGATAGCGCAGATACAGCTGGTAGTGCTCGTCGCTGTAGTGCAGCCTCTGTATGGAGGTCGTCAGCCCTGCATGCCTTGCCAGGGCGCGCCTCTGGCTGCGATTGGGGTGGAACTCGCTGGCCAGTATGCGCAGTGGGATGCAGGCCTGGCAGCCGTCGCAATAGGGGCGGTAGGTGAACATGCCGCTGCGGCGAAAACCCAGGCCCACCAGCTCGGAGTAGGCGGCGTTCTGGATGAGATGGCTGGGTGTGGCGACCTGGGAGCGGGCCATGCGGCCTGGCAGGTAGCTGCAGGGGTAGGCTGCCGTGGCATAGAACTGCAGAGCATGCAGCGGAAGATCGTTCGGATGCGTCATGTTCAGGCCGGGGCTGCTGGCGATGATGCGGGTGCGGAGGGTCTGTCCGCGCCTGGGTCCAGCAACTGCTCCCAGTATACGGGGGCAAACTTCCACTGCATATCCGGCAGCTGGCTCTGTTTCTTGACCGTCTGCACAAATCGCGAGCGTGCAATCTCATGGCCGCCCATGAAGGACAGGTGAGCCGTGGCCTGCTGGCAGTCGATCTGCGGGACGTCGTGGGCCTTGCACAGCGCGACCAGGGCGGACAGGGCTATCTTCGAGGCGTTCGTCATGCGCGAGAACATGGATTCACCGAAAACCGCCCGGCCCAGGGCCACGCAATACAGGCCGCCCACCAGCTCGCCGTCCACCCAGGTCTCCACGCTATGTGCCGCGCCTTGCATATGCAACTCGGTATAGGCATCCACGATGCTCTGCACTATCCAGGTACCGCTCTGGCCGTCGCGAAGCGTTTGCGCGCAGTGCTGCATCACGGTGGAAAAAGCGCTGTCGATGCGGATTTCGCAGCCCGGGGTGGCGCGGAACTTCTGCAGGGTTTTGCGCAGGCTGCGGTGCAGACGGAACTGTGCGGGGTTGAGCACCATGCGCGGATTGGGGGACCACCAGAGCACGGGCTGGCCTTCGCTGAACCAGGGGAAAATGCCCTGGCCATAGGCCTGGCGCAGGTGTTCTGCGTCCAGGGTGCTGCCCGCGGCCAGCAGGCCGGGAATCGGATCCTGCTCGCCCCAGGTCGAATCGACAGGTGGAAAGTCTTGTGCCGGCTGCAGCCAGGGCAGGGAATGCGTCATGTGTGGCTTGAATTCATGGGCTACCCCAAGTCTTGCACAGCTTGGGTGCAATGCAAGTGCCAGAGGGCAGGTGTTTCACCAATCAGCCATGCGAGTAAGCCTGCCTCCTACGAGGTGAACTCTTTTCGGGAGACACATGCCGAAAAATAGCGACGTTACGCTGAGGGTATTGGCCTGCTGGACGGGTGCAATCGATGCGCTGCGCCGTGGCCGAAGGAGGACGGAAAATGTTTTTCGGCAAGATTTTTGGCTTCGGCTTTTCTGAGCCCCGTTACATCCGTCGTACGCGCGCCTATCTGCAGGAGGCGCGCATGGCCATGCTCGAGCACTCCATTGCCGCAGAGTACTACCAGTCTTCGGCGCAGATGTATGCCGAACGCGCAGCCAGGCTCGAGGAGGAGCTGCGCGCCTGGGATCAGTGCGAGCAGCAGCATGTGCCCGAGCTGTCGCGCCACTATGGCCTGCATATGCATGTGCCTCCCAGGTCTGTGGCGATGGAGGCGCCGCCGGTGTCCGGCGCCGTGGTGCGCGCGGCCTGATGACAAAAGCAAAGAAAAAAGCCTGTATGCATGCATACAGGCTTTTCAGCTTGGCTCCTCAACCTGGGCTCGAACCAGGGACCTACGGATTAACAGTCCGGCGCTCTACCGACTGAGCTATTGAGGAAGAAGTCCTAGATTATAGGACGTAAAAAGATGCTCGTGAGAAGTTCATGGGAATTTCATGAAAATTTGTAGGTGACAGGCCCGAAAGTCTGGATCCGGCGTCTGCGGCCGGCAGCGCGCTATGCTTTTGAATGTTCGCAGGCTTTGGAGGCCGCGAGTTTTCCTTATCCATATAGAGGAGTGTTGCCCGGGCCGGCCGGCCAGCGGGCTCCCATCAATGCCATGACTGTTCGCACCATCTTGAAGATGGGTGATCCGCGTTTGCTGCGTATTGCCCAACCCGTCACTGAGTTTGATACCGACGCGCTGCATCTGCTGCTCACGGATCTGCTGGACACCATGCATGCGGCCAACGGCGCAGGCCTGGCGGCGCCGCAGATCGGCGTGGATCTGCAAATGGTGGTGTTCGGTTCGGGCGAATTCAATCCTCGCTATCCGGAAGCGCCGGTCGTGCCGCGCACCGTGCTGATCAATCCGGTGATCACCCCGGTAGGGGAGGAGGAGCAGCTGGATTGGGAGGGCTGTTTGTCGCTGCCCGGCATGCGCGGCATGGTGCCGCGCTGGAGTCAGGTGCGCTACACGGGCTTCGATATCTATGGCGATCCCATAGACCGTACGGTCGAGGGCTTTCATGCGCGGGTCGTGCAGCACGAGTGCGACCACCTCTGGGGCAAGCTGTATCCCATGCGCATGCGCGACTTCACGCAGTTCGGTTTCACGGAAGTGCTGCTTCCCAGCATCGCCGTAGCCGAAGACGAGTGACGGTCATCCCGGCCCCGGCGCTCCTGCTCTCCGGTCCATAGCTCCAACTTCCTCAATCAGTACTTGCGGCGCACGGGGATGCCCATCTCCGGACCGCTTTTGGAAAGGTTCTTGTCAGTACTTTGTATACAAAACGGTAGACAATTTTTGTGTGCTGGCAACGTACATTCTCAACATCATGTCCTGATGGGCGTGGTGTGCAATGGCAGGGGAGCGCGGCCTGGCCGGGCTCCCGCAAGAGATGCGGCGCAGTCACGGCTGTAAGTTCCTTGAGCTGCGATGAAACGACGAAGCCATGCCTCGTCAAGCAGTCTCGCTCCAGACCTTGCTGCCGCGCCGCATGCCTTGCAGGAATGGTGAGTGAATGAGCCAAGAGGCCAATAGAGCCTTGGTGAGTTGGAAGAATTAGGAGACAGCGATGAAGGAATATTCCGGATCATCCGTGAATCTGGAGGCTCAGCGTCCGGAGGATGAAAATCTCGGCACGGCGGCCAATCTGATGTATGGCCTGCAGCATGTGCTGACCATGTATGGAGGCATTGTGGCCGTGCCGCTGATCGTGGCCGAGGCCGCCGGCATGTCGGCCGCCGACACCGGCCTGCTGGTGACCGCCTGCCTGTTCATGGGCGGCGTGGCCACTCTGCTGCAGACCCTGGGCATTCCCTTTTTCGGCTGCCGCCTGCCCCTGGTGCAAGGGGTGTCGTTTGCCGGCGTGGCCACCATGGTCAGCATTCTGCATACGGGCGGCGGTATCGAGGGGGTGCTGGGGGCGGTCATGTATGCCTCGGTGCTGGGGCTGATCATCGCGCCGGTTTTCTCGCGCATCACCAAGTTTTTTCCGCCGCTGGTCAATGGCTGCGTGATCACGGTGATCGGCATGTCGCTGATGCCCGTGGCCGCGCACTGGGCCATGGGCGGCAACGCCAAGGCGGCCGACTACGGCAGCATGGGCAATATCTGCCTGGCCGGGCTCGCGCTGTTCCTGGTGCTGCTGTTCAGCAAGCTGGGCAACGCCACGCTGTCGCGTCTGTCGATCCTGATGGCGATCGTGGTGGGCACGGTGACGGCGGTGTTCATAGGCAAGGCCGATTTCTCGCAGGTGCTCAGCGGCCCCATCGTGGCCGTGCCCGCTCCTTTGCACTTTGGCTGGCCCGTATTCAATATGGCGGCCACCATCTCCATGTTCATCGTGATCCTGGTGATCCTGGTGGAGACCTCGGCCGACGTGCTGGCCGTGGGGGAAATCGTGGGCAGTCCCGTAGACGGCCGCCGCCTGGGTGACGGCCTGCGTGCCGACATGCTGTCCAGCATCGTGGCCCCGATCTTCGGCGGC
The DNA here is from genome assembly GCA_019236485.1 of Comamonas sp. Taxonomy (GTDB): domain Bacteria; phylum Pseudomonadota; class Gammaproteobacteria; order Burkholderiales; family Burkholderiaceae_C; genus Comamonas. The sequence continues at coordinate 14,420 of JAFAIY010000351.1, forward strand.
TTCACCCAGAGCGCATTCGCCCAGAACGTGGGCCTGGTGGCGGTGACGGGCATCAAGAGCCGCTTTGTCGTGGCTTTCAGCGGCCTGATCCTCATCGTGTTCGGCGTGCTGCCCGTGATGGGCCGCATCGTGGCCTGCGTGCCGCCTTCCGTGCTGGGTGGGGCGGGGCTGGTGCTGTTCGGCACCGTGGCGGCCAGCGGCATCCGCACCCTGGCCAAGGTGGACTACAACAACAATATGAATCTGATCATCGTCGCCACCTCGGTGGGCGCGGGTCTGCTGCCCGTGGTGGCGCCCAAGTTCTACGATCAGTTCCCGGCCTGGTTCGCCACGATCTTCCATTCGGGCATCAGCGCCACGGCCCTGGTTGCGGTGCTGCTGAACCTGATCTACAACCATTTCAAGCAGGGCAATTCCGACCAGCCTTCGGTCTTCGAGGCCGGCTATGGCCGGGCCCTGAGCCAGCATGTGCTGGAAGTGCTGGCCGATGGCGACCGCTTCGAGGGCGGCAAGCTCTATGACAAGGACGGCAAGGAAGTTCCCGTGATTCCGGCCAAGCCCGCACACGGGCATTGACGGCCGATGCAAGGTGCGCGCGGTGGGGCCTGGCCCCGTCGTGATTAATGCCGCTATCCCGCTTGCGCGGGGTGGCGGTTTTTTTTATGGGCTATCCGCCCGTCGGATGCTTGACGCCGAGGATGGCGTGCAGCCGCGCGCTGGTGGTGGTGTACTCCAGCAGCGGCTTGCTGCCCTGCAGGTATTCGGCGGCCGCAAACGCGGCCATGGTCGCCTCATGGAAGGCACAGAGGATCAGCCGCTTCTTGCCGGGATAGCTGACGATATCGCCGATCGCATAAATGCCAGGCGCGCTGGTGGCCAGCGTGGCCGGGTCCACCAGCAGCTGCTTGCGCTCCAGCGCCAGGCCCCAGTCCGTCAACGGGCCCAG
>JAFAIY010000369.1 GCA_019236485.1 Comamonas sp.
GTGCGCGGCCAGACCTATGCCGACTATGCCTGGCCTCCGGCCATGGGCAAGCTTTACCAGAGGAACGGCCTGACGCTGTCGCTGGCCCTGGTCGCCGGACTCTTCCTGTTCCTGGCGCTGGCCGTGGCGACGCAAGGCGGCCCGGGCAGGCTGTGGAACGGCAATCTGGACAGCAACTTCTACAAGCTGTTCCCGCACAATCTGCTGGTCGGCATCTTCGCGCCCGTGTTCCTGTTCGTGGTGTTTGCGCTGACCATGGGCGTGCGCCGTTTCTGGCAGGACGTAAAGCCCGCCACCAGCAATGTGGATGTCAGCGGCCCGGCCGCTGCCGAAGCCACGCACGACGTGCTGCGCCTCAAGTACCTGGATGGCGGCCACGGCGACGGCTGCAACAACGAGGACGACGAGTACACGCTCAAGCGCCGCCGCTGCCACCACCTGACCTTCTACGGCTTTCTGCTGTGCTTTGCGGCCACGGCTCTGGCCACGGTCTACCACTATGTGTTCGGCTGGTCCGCGCCCTACGAGCTGCCCAGCCTGCCCAAGGTCCTGGGCGCGCTGGGCGGCGTAAGCCTGATGCTGGGCACGGCCGGCCTATGGATGCTGAACCGCCGCCGCCACCCGCTGCATGGAGACGCCAAGCAAAAGCCCATGGACCTCGGATTCATCGCCCTGCTGTTCCTAGTCGCAGCCAGCGGTCTGGCGCTGTGGCTGGGCCGCGGCACCCCGGCCCTGGCCTTGCTGCTGTGCCTGCATCTGGGTGCCGTGATCGCACTGTTTGCCACCCTGCCCTATGGCAAGTTCGCCCACGGCATCTTCCGCACGGCTGCGCTGCTGCGCCACAACGCCGAAAAGCGCGAACCCAGCCCCATTGGCCTGGGCGCCGATTGATTGCTCACCAAAAAAAGATAGCTGCCAGCGCCTACCAGACAAGCGTCAAAGCTCAATTTTTACACCAAGGAGACCCACCATGCAAAAACGCACTCTGCTCCAGGCCGCCGTGCTGGCAGCCACCTCACTGGCTCTTTGCGCTCCCGCGCTGGCCCAGGATTTTCCGCCCAACAAGCCCGTGACCCTGGTCGTGGGCTTTGCGGCCGGCGGCGCCGCCGATGCGGCCGCGCGCCTGATCGCCAAGAAGCTGGGCGAGAACATAGGCCAGACCGTGGTGGTGGACAACCGCGGCGGTGCGGGCGGCAATATTGCCCATCAGTACGTATCCAAGGCGCCTGCCGACGGCTCGGTGCTGCTGTTCGGCTCGGTCGGCCCGCTGACCATCGCGCCCCACATCATGAAAGTGGGCTACAACCCCTTCACCGATCTGGCTCCCATCTCGGGCGGCGTGAACTTCCCCAATGTGCTGGTGGTGCACAAGGGCGCGGGCGTGAAGACCCTGGCCGAATTCGTGGCCAAGGCCAAGAAGGCTCCCGGCAGCGTGGACTATGCCTCCACGGGCGCGGGTTCGGCCTCGCATCTGGCCGGCGAGCTGTTCAACCAGCGCGCGGGCGTGGAGATGGTGCACGTGCCCTACAAGGGCGGTGCGCCGGCCCTGCAGGACCTGTTGGGCGAGCGTGTCACCTCCTATTTCGCCGCGCCCCCGACGGCCCTGCCGCATATCGAGACCGGCAAGCTGATTCCGCTGGCCACCACGGGCCTGACCCGCCCCGCCTATATGCCCAATATTCCTACGGTGGCCGAAGCCGGCTATCCGGGCTTCGAGGCATTGAACTGGTATGCGTTTGTGGCACCCGGCAAGACCCCTACACCCATCCTGGACCGCTGGAACACCGAGATCGTCAAGGTGCTCAAGGACCCCACCGTGGCCGAGGCGCTCAAGGTCCACGGCCTGACACCCCAGCCCACCACGCGCGCCGAGTTCGCGGCCTTCATGAAGAAGGAATACGAGCAATGGGGCAAGGTGGTCAAGGAACGCAAGATCACCCAGAACTGAGGTCTCAGCACCACTCGCGTCGATGGCATAACGCATGAATTTGGCGCAACCCAAGTCAGGGACGGCGAGCAAGGGCCTCGCCGGCCGCGCCGCCCCCGCAACGAAGCGAGAGAGGGCGCCGTGCAACGGGGGAAGCCGCGCAGCGGCTCAGGGGGTGATAGATTTTTTCTCCACCGGCGCGGCAAAGCCCACGCACAGACGGTTCCAGACATTGATGCAACCGATGGCGTAGCTAAGTTCCACGATCTCGCGCTCGCTGAAGTACGGGCGCAGGGCCTCGAAGTCCTGCGGACCGGGGTGAGCCTGGCTCAGCTGGGTGCAGCGCTCGGCCCAGTTCAGGGCCGCACGCTCGCGCATCTCGAAGAAGTCCACCTCGCGCCAGGTCACCACGCTGTTGATGCGCTGCAGGTCCTCGCCGCGCGACAGCAGCTCGCGCACATGCATGTCCACGCAGAAGGCGCAGCCGTTGATCTGCGAGACGCGCAAATAGACCAGCTCCAGCAGCTGTACGCCCAGGCTGGAGCGGGCCAGCAGCGCGTTGATGCTGCCCTGGGCCTTGTAGAGCTCGGGGGCCAGCGTGCGGAAGTCCAGGCGCGGCGTGGGGATGGCAATCGGATTGGCGCTATCGGTCATGCAAATACTCCTTGGGTGATGCGAGCCCGCCCCAATGGCGCGCTCTTATCTCTCTAGACGCACGGCCCGCCGCTTTTGTGACAGGAAACGAAAAATAGTCTGAAATCCCTGCGGCGCCCCCCATGGCGCCTTTCAGACAGCGGAGCCCTCCGGCAGCACCACACCGGCCAGCTTGTCGGGATTGCGCAGCGTATAGACGCAACGCACCAGGCCGTTCTCGACCAGCAAGGTCTGTACCGACTCCACTTCTCCATCCACGCAGCGCACCAGGCCTGGCAGGCCGTTCACACGCACCAGGTGCAGGGTCTGCGTCTGGCCGTCGCGCCGCAGTCGCCTGGCCACGGCAAAGTACAGCAGCGCCAGCCGGCGGCCGGTTTCCAGCACACGGCCAAAGGATGCCACCTTGCCGCCGCCATCGCTGATCAGCGCGGCATCGGGAGCGAAGAGCGCCTGGATCTGTGCCAGATCGCCGCCCTGCACGGCCTGGGCAAAGCGGCGCAGCAGTTCGGCATGGGCTTGTGCGGGCGCCTCGAAGCGCGGCCGTCCGGCCTTCACATGGGCCCGCGCACGATGCACCAGCTGGCGGCAGGCGGCCTCGCTGCGACCCAGGGCCTGGGCCACTTCGTCATAGTCGGCATCGAAGACTTCGCGCAGCAGAAAGGCCGCGCGCTCCTCGGGCGTCAGTTGCTCCAGCACGAACAGCAGCGCAGTGGAGACATCGTGGGCCTGCTCCAGCAGGTCCTCGGCCGAGGGAGCGGCTTCGGTCCAGGGCTGGACCAGTGGCTCGGGTAGCCAGAAGCCCGCGTAATGCTCGCGCTCCACGCGCAGGCGCCGCAGCCGGTCTATGGCCAGCCGCGTGGCCGTAGCCACCAGCCAGGCCTCGGGCTGGGCAACGGCGGCGTGATCGCTGTCCTGCCAGCGCAGCCAGACGTCCTGCACCAGATCCTCGGCCTCGGCCCGCTGACCCAGCATGCGATAGGCCAACCCGAACAGACGCGGGCGGTGGCGCTGGAATTCCTGCAGTCCCGCATCGGCGGGCGGCGCAGCGTGGGAAGTAGGATTCACGTGAGGTCTCCTGCAAATAGGCTTGGGGCCAGTCACCCAGTGTGAAAGGCCCTAATCCTTAGACGCAGAACTCACGGGTTTTGTGACAACGCTGCTGCCCAAACGGGCAGAGCCCGAGCCAGAGACGGCAAGCAAGGGCCGCCCCGCAGCGATGCCGTCGTCCCCCTCAGGGGGAAGCCGCGCAGCGGCTCAGGGGGGATCAATACCCCACCGCGCACCCATCCTTGCGCGGATCGGAACCCGCGATGTAGTGCTCGCCATCGCGCAGCACCAGTTGCGCGCCGCCAAAGGCGAACACGCCATGGCCGGCCTCGACGCTGACTTCATGGCCGCGCGCGCGCAGTTGCTCAATCACTTGAGCGTCGAAGGCCGGCTCCACCGCCACGCCCTTGCCGCCGGTCACGCGCCAGCGCGGCGCATCGGCTGCGGCCTGCGGGTTCTGGCCGTAGCGCAGCACGCGCAGCGCCATCTGCAGATGGCCCTGGCTCTGCATGGGGCCGCCCATGACGCCGAAAGCCATCTGCGGCGTGCCGTCGGCGTGCATGGCAAAAGCCGGAATGATGGTGTGCGAGGGGCGCTTGCGCGGGCCGACCTGGTTGGCGTGACCGGCCTCGGTGGTAAAGCCGTGGCCACGGTTCTGCAGGCTGATGCCCGTGCCCGGCACGACCACGCCCGAGCCAAAGCCCATGTAGTTGGACTGGATGAAAGAGACCATCATGCCGCTGGCATCGGCCGCCGCCAGATAGACAGTG
>JAFAIY010000376.1 GCA_019236485.1 Comamonas sp.
TACTCCCAGAACATCCGCTGCAGCTCGGCCGTGTTGGCGCCCTTGGTCAGCGCCAGCATGGTCAGCAGACGCGCTTTTTCGGGGCGCATATCGTGGGCCACCACCCAGTCGTACTTGTCGTCGGGCTGTTCGGCATTGCGCAGCACAAAGCCATAGGGCACGCGCGAGGAGCGCACGATGATCACACCCTTGGCGCGCGCATCCTGCAGCGGCTTGACCATGCGGTCGGCCACCGAGCCATTGCCCGTGCCCGCATGGACGATGGCCTTGGCGCCGCTGCTGACCAGCGCATTCACGGCCGTGGGCTGGACATTGCCATAGGCATAGACGATGTCCACCTGGGGCAGTTTGTCGATGTTGTCGATATTGAACTCGGAGTTCATGGTGTGGCGCTTGACGGGCGCGCGGAACCAGTAGTTCTTGCCCTCGACCACCATGCCCAGCGGGCCCCACTGGCTGTGGAAGGCGCTGGTCTGGATGTTGATGTCCTTGTTCACATCGCGGGCGGTGTTGATTTCGTCATTCATGGTGACGAACACACCCTTGCCCTTGGCGTCCTTGGAGCCGGCCACGCTCACGGCATTGAGCAGGTTCAGCGCGCCGTCGGCCGACAGGGCCGTGCCGGGGCGCATGCTGCCGACAACGGCGATGGGCTTGTCGGTATGCACCGTCAGGCTCAGGAAGTAGGCGGTCTCGGCCAGAGTGTCCGTGCCGTGGGTGATGACGATGCCGTCCACATCGGGCTGCTTGGCCAGCTGCGAGACGCGCTTGGCCAGGGTCAGCAGATTGTCGTTGGTAAAGCTTTCGGAGGCGATCTGGAATACCTGCTCGCCGCGCACATTGGCCACATTGGCCAGCTCGGGCAGGCCGGCCAGCAGCTTGTCCACGGGCACCTTGGCCGCGGTATAGGTGGCGCTGTTGACGGTGGAGGCGCCGGCGCCCGCAATCGTGCCGCCGGTGGCCAGGACCACCACATTGGGCTTGGTCTTCTGTGCCGCGGCGGACTGGGCCGCGGCAGGCGATGCATCTTGCGCCAGCGAGACCGCGGGCGCAGACAGAAAGCCTAGAACGGCGACGGTGGCAGCGAGCAAGGTCTGGCGAAAAATGGGTTTCTGCATGAAGTAGTGCTCCGTGATTGAAAGAATCGGCCTCTTTTGGAGCCGATCTTCACACGATGCAATACTCGTGCCGGCTGCACATCCGCGCAAATCCCGATGGATTCGGCCGGGTGCTGGTGCTTGTGCTGGATTTGATAGCGCGTATCGCTGAAGAGCAAAGGGCTGAAGCGCAAAAATCCTTGAAGCCAGGCCGCGCGCTCAGATGCTCAGCGGGTCCACATCGACCAGCCAGCGCACCAGGGCCTTGTGCTCGGGCTGGGCACGCAGCCAGTGCAGGTATTGCTGCCAGGCATTCAGAAAGCGCAGCAGCGCGCTGCGGTTGCCGGCCTCCAGCAGCATCTGGGCACGCTCCACATTGGCCACGCGCTGCACCGCCATGGGGATGGGCGGGTAGATGAAGATCTCGTCGAGATAAGGCAGGCCTGCATCGCGCGCCACCTGCGTGGCCGCGGCCAGAAAGGCCTGGGCCGCTTCCTGCGAGCGTGCATCGGCGCGGACTATGGCCTGGAAGGCATAGGGCGGCATGCCCGCGTCCAGGCGCTCCTGCAGCTGCCGTCTCGCAAATGCCGGATAGTCGTGCTTGCGCAGCGCCGTGTAGACGGCGTTTTGCGGCTCGTGGGTCTGAATCCACATCTCGGGGTGGCTGCCCTGGGCCTGCACATATTGCGCGTCGCGCCCGGCCCGTCCCGCGGCCTGCATCAGCAGGCAGAACAAGCGCTCGGGCGCGCGGTAGTCGCTGGAGTACAGCGCGCTGTCGGGTTGGACGGCGGCCACCAGAGTGATGCGCCGGAAATCATGGCCCTTGGCCACCATCTGCGTGCCGACCAGCACATCCACGTCGCCCGCATGGACCTGGGCGAGCTGTTCCTCCAGGCTGCCCTTGGCCTTGGTGGTGTCGGCATCGATGCGCGCCACGCGGGCCGGATCGCCGTCGGGGCGCTGCACATTGCGCAGCAGCCGCTCCAGCTCTTCCTGCAGCTGTTCCGTGCCCTTGCCCAGCGGCAGTATGTCGGGGTTGCCGCAGCCGGGGCAGGCAAACGGCACGCGCTGGGTAAAGCCGCAGTGGTGGCAGCGCAGCGTGCGGTCGCCCTTGTGAAACACCTGGTGGGCGCTGCAATGCGGGCAGTCGCTTTTCCAGTTGCAGTCGGCGCAGAACAGCACGGGCGCAAAGCCGCGGCGGTTGAGCAGGATCAGGCTTTGCTCGCCGCGCCGCACGCGCTCGGTGATGGCCTCGATCAGCGGCGGCGAGAACACGGCCCGGCGCGGCTGCTGGCCCATGTCGACCAGCCGCACCCGGGGCAGGCTGGCGGATCCTATGCGGCTGGGCATGGCCAGCCGCAGATAGCGGCCCACCTCGGGGTCGCTCGCATGCCAGCTCTCCAGCGATGGCGTGGCGCTGCCCAGAATGACCTTGGACCCGGTATCGCGGGCGCGCCAGATGGCCAGATCGCGCGCCGAATAGCGTGCGCCCTCCTGCTGTTTGTAGCTGGCGTCGTGCTCCTCGTCGACCACGATCAGCGCCGGCTGCTGCAGGCTCGCAAAAATCGCCATGCGCGTGCCCAGTACGATGTGCGCGCGGCCTGTATGCGCGGCCAGCCAGCTTTTGAGGCGCTGAGGGTTTGTCATGCCGCTGTGCATGCTGACCACGGCATCCTGGCCGTACTGGGGTACGAAGCGGGCGATGAAGCGCTGCTCGAGCTGGGGCGTGAGATTGATCTCGGGCACCATGACCAGGGCCTGAGCTTCGGGGTTGGCATCGAGCACCGCCTGCACGGCGCGCAGATAGACCTCGGTCTTGCCGCTGCCCGTGCTGCCGTAGAGCAGAAACGGTCCGGGGTTCTGTTCAATCTGCGCGAATACCGCA
>JAFAIY010000504.1 GCA_019236485.1 Comamonas sp.
ATGGTGGTGGCGCTGTCCGTGCCTATGGCCTTGGTCAGCGCGGCCATGGGTACGGTGGGCAGCTGCAGCGCGAACAGGCCGCTGGCCTCGACCAGGGCGCGCGTGCGCGTGGCCTTGTCTAGCACCACGGTGACCTTGGGCGGCGCAAAGTCCAGCGCGCAGGCCCAGGCCGCGGACATGGCGTTGCGCTCGTCCCCATGCCGGGCCGAGACGATGACCGTGGGGCCGTGGTTGAGCAGGCGGTAGGACTTGTCCAGTGCTACGGCGGTGAAGTGTGAGGGCAGGGCGTGCATGGGCGACATCGGGGTGGATAAAGATCGTTAGGATGGCAGCCGCAATCTTCGCCTGAGATGGGCGATACAAGGAGGATGCAATGTTCAGCCATGTCATGCTGGGGGTGAACGATCTGGAGCGCGGCCGGCGTTTTTACGATGCGCTGCTGGGTCAACTGGGCGTTGCGCCCGGTATCGCCAACAAGAACCGTTTTTTCTATCGCAGCCCCACGGGCACGTTTGCGATCTCCACGCCCATAGACGGTGAGCCCGCGACGGCCGGCAACGGCGCGACCACGGGCTTTCTGGCCCAGTCGCCCGAGCAGGTCAACGCCGCGCATGCAGCCGGCCTGGCCGCGGGCGGAGTGAGCATCGAGGATGCACCGGGCTGGCGTGGCGAAGGCCCGGGCACCCTGTACCTGGCCTATCTGCGCGACCCGGACGGCAACAAGATCTGCCTGCTGCACCGCCCGCCGAAAATCGGATGACCCCCTGAGGTGCTTCGCACCTTCCCCCTAAAAGGGGGGGACGATACCTTCGCAGCGGGGCGGCCCTTGCTTGGCATCCTTGACTTGGGTGCGCACGAACAACAGGCCGCAAATGCGGCCTGTTGTTCATGGGTCTGCCCCGCCGGGTAGAGGCGATGCTTATCGAGCTGCGAGGCCCTTGGCCAGCGCCTGCATCTTCAGGTACTGGCGTGCGAGGTTGTCACGCGCGAGCAGCTTCTGTTCCGCGGAGACAGGCAGCTTGGCCACCTCGGCATCCATTTCGGCCAGCAGCTCCGGCGGGATCTTGCCGAAGTCCACGGGTGCGGCATCGGCCGCGGCGGGCTGCAGCAGCGCCGGTGTCGCGCCGGCCGGTGCGGGCGCCGCTGCGGCAGCGGGCTTGGCCCTGGGCTGGAGCAGGGCCACGATCTCGGGCGTGCCCTGGGCCTGTGCAATCTGCAGCGCTGTCTTGCCGCTGCCGTCCACGGCGTCGAGATTGATGCCGCCGCCATCGATGAACAGCTGCACGGCCACATCGTCCTTGCGCCGTATGGCCTCGATGAACTGCGGCTGGGAGTGATAGGTCATGCCCATGGCCGTGAGGTTTTTGCGCGCCTCCACCTTGGCCTGCAGCGGCGTGCTGGCCGCAGTGGCGGCCGGCGAGGCGGCGACCGGAGCCTCTGGAGCCGGCGGAATCAGGGCGTTCACGGCCTGCAGATCAGGGGTTTCCTGCGGGCGGCCCGGAATCTCTATGCGCTCCACCAGCAGATTGGGCAGCTTGGCGCGAATGGCGTCGATGTTTTCCTTGAGCTGGCCCGCGGCCCGGTCTTCATCGCTGCCGCGTATGGCCTTGGTGATGCCGTTGAACAGGCCCGAGGTCAGGGACTCGGTGCGCTTGATGCTGTAGTACACCACATAGGCCTTGACACCCTGGGCAAAGCTGTAGAGGCAGACCTGGTGGCCTTCGGCGATAAAGGCAAAAGCGTTCTTGACGGGCGGGGGCCGCTTGGAAATCTCGGCATAGGCGTCTTCGCAGAGGTACTCGGGCGAGGGCACGGCCGCGGAGACCTGCTTGAGCTTGGGCGTGCCCGGGCGCGCGGGCGGCGTGGACGGCATGGCGCGGTAGCTGAGGTTGGCGGGAATCGCGAACTGCGACAGCGCCTCCTTGATGCCATTGGCCGCATCCTGCGGCGGGCTGCCGGGGAACACCAGTTCCGCCTTGCTGATCTGGATGTCCCACTGGTCGCGAATGTCTGCCGCCAGCGCATTCATGCCCAGCGCCGTGCCCATCAGGGCCGCCAGCAACGTCTTCTTGTACACAAACCTCTCCCTTGTCGTTCGCTTGCTCAAAGCCTGAAGAATAGCGGTTTTGAAGCATTTGGTAACAAACTGCGGGCCGGGCAAAGCGCAAAAACCGGAGCGGTCCGCGCATCACGGGCATGGGGTTCGGCTCTGAAACAGTGCGGGGCCATGCCCGACCTGGGAGCGGTGATGCTGGCCCGGCACACGATGCCAAACCGGGAGCGGCGGCACAATGGCCGCTTTGCGGCGCAAAACAGTCCTTGCGGCTTTGCGCTGCACCCTATTCCAACTGCTGTTTCATGACCAAGACCACTCCTCCCGCCGAAGACCATCTGTGCGCCGCCTGCGCGGGCATACAGCGCAACTGGCGCAAGGCTCCCGGCCACGCCGAACTGATGCAGCGCGGCAACCGCAAGGAGGAGCGCGGCTCGACCTCGGTGACGGTGACCCGCTATGTCTGCGAGCGCTGCGGCACGGTCTGGGACTACGAGAACAACAAGCGCGACCAGCGCGCCGGCTGGTCCGTGGTGGGACGAATTTAACCCCCCGAGGCGCTGCGCGCCTTCCCCCGGAGGGGGACGACAGCCTCGCTGCGGGGCGGCGGGGCCGCCCAGGCCCTTGCTGGCTGTCTCTTTCCTGAGTCAGCGTCAGTTTTTGAAGTTTCGGCGTCTTCGGGCGCCGTTTGTTTTTTGAAGGAGACTGCGTGCAATCAGCAAGCGACGAGTGGTTTGACGAAGCGTATTACCAGCGCTTTTACTTCGACAAAAAGACCAGCGTGATCGACCCCGAGCACGCGCGGCGGCTGGGGGCTTTCGTCTGCTCGTATCTCGCCTATCTGCGCGTGCCCGTGCGCCGCGTGCTCGACGTGGGCTGCGGCATAGGCCTGTGGCGCGAGGCCGTGGCCCAGCACTTTCCCGGTGCCAGCTACCAGGGCGTGGAGTACAGCGAGTACCTGTGCCAGCGCTACGGCTGGGAGCGCGGTTCGGTGGTCGATTACCGGCCGCGCGACGGCGAGCCCTTCGACCTCGTGATCTGCCAGGGCGTGCTGCCCTATCTGAGCCCCGCGGACCTGAAGGCGGCGCTGGCCAATCTGGGCCGGCTGTCGCGCGGCGGCCTGTATATCGAGGCCGTGGCCCGCGAGGACTACGAGCGCGACATCATCGACGAGGAGCTCACCGACCCGCGCCTGTTCCGCCACCGCGCCGAGCTTTACCGGCGCGGCCTGCAGCCGCATTTCAAGGAACTGGGCGGCGGCGTGTGGCTGAGCCGCAGGGCCGAGCTGCCGCTGTTCGAGCTCGAGTGCCTGGGCGGCTGATAGCGCCGCCGGGGGCACAATAGCCGCCCGTCTTTTCCCATCTCCAAGCCCAGACCGTGCCCGATTCCCAGACCCCGCCATCCTTCATCGAGCCCTGCGCGCAGATTCCGCTCAGCTATCTGCGCAGCGTGGACTCGGGCGTGGCGCCGCATGCGGTCTCGCGCCTGCGCAGCGAGCGGCTGGCGCGCAGCACGCGGCCGTTTCTGTCGCGCGGCGGGCCGCGCGGCGAGCGCTGCGAGGGCTGCCGGCTGCGCCCCACGCACTGCATGTGCGGGCTGCGGCCGCAGCTGGCCACCCAGGCCGGCGTCTGCCTGCTGATGCACGATGCCGAGCCGCTCAAGCCCAGCAACACGGGCTGGCTGATTGCCGACGTGGTGCGGCACACCTGGGCCTTCGGCTGGTCGCGCACCGAGGCCCATCCGCAGCTGCTGGCCATGCTCGACGACCCGCAGTGGCAGCCCTATGTGGTGTTTCCGGGCGAGTTCGTTCAGCCGCCCGAGCGCGTGGTGCATGAACTTCAAGCTAGCTCGGTGCCTCGAACCGGACTCGAACCGGTAACTTTGCAAGAGGACAAGCGCCCGCTGTTTATCCTGCTCGACGCCACCTGGCCCGAGGCGCGCAAGATGTTCCGCAAGAGCCCGTATCTGGACCGCTTTCCGGTGCTCAGCCTGCACCCCGAGCAGATTTCGCGCTACCGGCTGCGCCGCTCCAAGCGCGAAGACCATTTCTGCACCAGCGAGGTCGCGGCCCTGTGCCTGGAGCTCGGCGGCCATGCGCAGGATGCGCGCGCGGGCCGCGTGCTGGAGGCCTATCTGGCCGTGTTCACCGAGCGCTATCTGCAGGCCAAGCACCAGCAGCCGGCCGACCCCGCCAGCGCCGCGCATCTGCAGCTGCAGGCCTGCATGGCCGAAGACCGCTAGCCGCGCGCCCGGATATCGGCGGGGCTGCGGTTTGCCGCTAGACTGGCCCCAACCCAATGGAGCTGCCGTGCTGGAGTATCTGGTCTATCCGCTGATCGCCCTGATGTTTGTCGCCGTCTTCACGCGCGAGGTGATCGCGCCCGCCTCGCGCAATGCCTGCGACCGGCGCTGGCTGATCTACAGCACGGGCCTGGGCGCGCTGACCATGGCCTCGGCCCTGGCCCTGGGCTATCTGCTCGAGGACCGCATACGCGCCCATGCGCTGCTGGATCTGGGGTCGCGCTGGAACCCGCTGCTCGTGGGCCTGGCCAGCTTCTTTCTGACCAGCTTTGTCTTTTACTGGTGGCACAGGGCCACCCATGCCTCCGACCTGCTGTGGCGCGTGTTCCACCAACTGCACCACAGCGCGCGCCGCGTGGAGGCGCTGACCTCGTTCTTCGCCCATCCGCTGGATTCGGCGGCCGCGGTGCTGCTGAGCACGCTGTCCAGCTACTGGGTGCTGGGCGCGAGTCCCGCGGCGGCGGCCGTGGCCCTGGCGCTGACCGCGGCCTTCGACCTGTTCACCCATGCCGATATGCGCACGCCGCGCTGGCTGGGCTATGTGCTGCAGCGACCCGAGATGCATACCGTGCACCACCGCCACGGCCACCATGCGCAGAACTACGGCCTGCCGCTGTGGGATCTGCTGTTCGGCACCTGGGTCAATCCGGCCGAGCGCGCGCCGCGCCTGGGCTTTGACGACGAGAAGTCCGAGCGCCTGGCCGAGATGCTGCTGTGGCGCGATGTGCATAAGAGCGGCCCGGCCTGTGCGCGCAAGCCCGCGCCTTGAGAACTATCAAGATTGATAGCTGCTGGCGCAGGCGGCAGTAGCGAAATTTACGGTTTTTGTGCTTTTTTGTTAAAACGGCCGCGTTCCTGCGGAACTTGGTCCGCCCCGCCGTATCCGAGGTTTGGGCGTTGGCAGAATTCTGTTCAAATCGCCCGCTTCGGCCCGTCACTGGCGGGCCGCTCAAGCTGCCTGGCCCCGCTACCACACAACATTCGCGCCCTGCTTCCGAGGTTGCGCGAGCCAAAAATACGCGGTCCGGCATCCGCACCCGGCCCTGGCGCCGCGTGCATCCCAGGCCCCAGGGCCGCTGCAAACAGCTGTTACCAGCCTCTTGCGCAATTTCTGAATACTGCTTTAGCCGAGCCCAGCGCCCGGCTGCTTTTGTTCATTGCAAGCCCGGCCCGTGCCCGGGCGAAAGGAAAGGTGTCCGGTTTTGGTGGAGTCGGCTTTCAAGCTGCGCTACAACCCTGCGCTCGACGGTCTGCGGGGTGTGGCCATTGTGTTGGTGATCCTCTCGCATGCGCATGCGCCGCTGTTCGACGGCGCGTTCTTCGGGGTCGATCTGTTCTTCGTGCTCAGCGGTTTCCTCATCACCTCGCTGCTGCTGATGGAGTTCCAGACCCATGGCAGGCTCGATTACTGGCGCTTCTATCGCCGGCGCTTCTTCCGGCTCATGCCGGCGCTGGCCCTGTTTCTGGGCGTGTACTGCATCGTCGCGCCGTTCATCTGGCCCGAGCTGAGCGACATCTATTCGGACGCCCTGGTCTCCATCCTCTACCTGGCCGACTACGGCATCGCCTTCTTCGACAGCCCGGACACGCTGCTGCATATGTGGTCGCTGTCGGTGGAGGAGCATTTCTATCTGCTCTGGCCGCCGCTGCTGGCGCTGTGGCTGCTGAGCACGCTGTGGCGCGTCTTCTGGGTGGCCCAGGGCCAGCAGTTCTATGAGATTTTCTTTCGCTTCGACACCCGGGCCTCGGGCCTGCTGGCCGGCGCGCTGCTGGCGGCGCTGATGCAGGAG
>JAFAIY010000533.1 GCA_019236485.1 Comamonas sp.
CTTTGACGGCCGGGCGTTCCGGCCTTGCGTGCCGACCAGCGGGATTGCGCTTCCGGGGTCGGCATGGTTGTTTCTGACAGGTTGATTCATGTTTACCGATTCGCATTGCCATCTGAACTTTCCCGAGCTGCATGCCAATCTCGCGCAGATCCGCGAGGCCATGGCCGCGGCCAAAGTCACGCGCGCGCTGTGCATCTGCACCACGATGGAAGAGTTTGCAGATGTGCACCAGCTGGCGCTGGACTATGACAACTTCTGGGCCACGGTGGGCGTGCACCCCGACACCGAGGACATGACCGAGCCCAGCGTGCAGGACCTCGTCGAGCGCGCGGCGCTGCCGCGCGTGGTGGCGATTGGCGAGACCGGGCTGGACTACTACGGCATGGAGGACCGCAAGGGCGGCCGCACGATTGCCGATCTGGAATGGCAGCGCGAGCGCTTTCGCACCCATATCCACGCCGCGCAGCTGGCCAGGAAGCCGCTGGTCATCCATACGCGCAGCAGCTCGGACGATACCCTGGCGATTCTGCGCGAAGGCGGCGAGGCCGACAGCAGCACCCAGGCCGGCGGCGTCTTCCACTGCTTCACCGAGACCGAGGCCGTGGCCCGCGCGGCGCTGGACATGGGCTACTATGTTTCGCTGTCGGGCATCGTGACCTTCAAGAACGCCCAGCATCTGCGCGATGTGGCGGCTTTCGTGCCGCTGGACAGGCTGCTGATCGAGACTGACAGTCCCTATCTGGCGCCCGTGCCTTACCGCGGCAAGACCAATAATCCCTCTTACGTGCCTTTTGTCGCCAGGCAGATCGCCGAGGTGCGCGGCATATCCGTGGAGGAGGTGGCAGCGGCCACCAGTGCCAACTTCGACCGCCTGTTCCAGGGCGTGACTTCGGGAGCGAGTGCATGATATTTTCCGCAGCCCCATGCGCATCACGATTGAATCGCCGCCACAGCCTGCGCTGGCTGGGCGCGCTTGCCGCCGCCGGGGCTGCAGCTCTGTCCGGCCCCGCCCGGGCCGATGATTACGAGGACTATTCGCGCGCTCTGGTCAGCGACAACGACAGCGCCATGGTGAACCTGATCTTTCGCGGCTTCGATGCCAACACGCTGGACACGCGCGGGCGCCCGGGCCTGGTGGCGGCCCTGCATCAGGATTCGCTCCGGGTGTTCAAGGTGCTGCTCTCGGCGCCCCGAGTCGACGTGAACCTGGCCTCGCGCCAGAACGAGACGCCGCTGATGATGGCCTGCATCAAAGGGCATCTGGACATCGCCAGGGAACTCATCAAGCGCGGCGCCGACGTCAACCGCGAAGGCTGGACGCCGCTGCATTACGCGGCCTCGGCAGATCTGCCCAAGACCCTGGACATCGTGAAGCTGCTGCTCGAAGAGAACGCCTATATAGACGCGGCATCGCCCAACGGGACCACGCCGCTGATGCTCGCCGCGCAGTACAGCAGCGAGGCCGTGGTCAGGCTGCTGCTGGAAGAGGGGGCGGACATCACGCTGCGCAACCAGCGCAATCTGATGGCGGCGGACTTTGCGCGGCTGGTGGACCGCCGCTATATGGTGGAGCTGCTGGACAAGGCCTTGCAGCATGAGCGCCGCACCCAGCCGTCGCGCGGCGGCTGGTAATCAATCGGATAGCTGGCAGCGCCCAATGAAAAAGGACTTCAGGCCGAAACCGGCTTGAAGTCCTTTGTACATCAGCGCTAGCAGCTCTTAAATTTGCTGCTCGCCGGGGGTGGTGCTGCGCACCTGGGTATGCAGGCGCGCGTAGAGGCCACCCAGCTCCATCAGCTCGGCATGCGTGCCCTGTTCGGCGATGCGGCCGCGCTCCATCACCACCACGCGGTCGGCATGCTCGATGGTGGACAGGCGGTGGGCGATCACCAGCGTGGTGCGGCCCTGCATCAATCGGTTCAGGGCTTCCTGCACCAGGCGCTCGGACTCGTTGTCCAGCGCCGAGGTGGCCTCGTCGAGGATCAGGATGGGCGCATTCTTGTACAGCGCGCGCGCGATCGCCAGGCGCTGGCGCTGGCCGCCCGAGAGCTGGCTGGCGTTGTGGCCCACCAGGGTCTGCAGGCCCTGAGGCAGCTGGCGCACATAGTCGCCGAGATTCGCGGCCTCGAGCGCCGAGCGCACGCGCGCCTCGTCGATATCCGAGCCCAGCGCCACATTGGCCGCCACGCTGTCGTTGAGCATGACCACGTCCTGGCTGACCATGGCGAACTGCTGGCGCAGCGCATGCAGATCCCATTCGGCCAGCTGCACGCCGTCCAGCGTGATCTGGCCGCCGGTGGGCGAGAGAAAGCGCGGCAGCAGATTGACCAGCGTGGTCTTGCCCGCGCCCGAGGGACCGACCAGGGCCACCACCTCGCCGGCTCTGACGTTCAGGCTCAGATGCGAGAGTGCGGGGGCCTTGTCGGCGCCAAACTGCACGCTGACGTCGCGCAGCTGCAGCTCTCCGGTCACGGCCGCCTGGGGCTTGAAGGCGCCGCCCTGCTCATCGCTGGAGCCCTCGAGCAGCGACAGGCCGCGCTCCAGCGCCGCCACGCCGCGCGTGATGGGGTTGGCCACATCGGCCATGCGGCGGATCGGTGCTATCAGCATCAGCATGGCCGAGATAAAGGCCGCAAACCCCCCCACGGTCACGCCTTGCACGCTGATGGCGCCTGCGCCGCCTTCGCGGCTTTGCCACAGGGCGATGCAGAGAATCACCGACAGCGCAATCGCGGCCAGCACCTGGGTCAGCGGCGTCATCGCGGCCGAGGCGATCGTGGCCTTGGTGTTGAGGCTGCGCAGCTGGCGGCTGAGGCCGCTGAAGCGCGACTGCTGCGAAGCCTGGGCGCCATGCAGGCGCACCATGCGGTGGGCCAGCACGTTTTCCTCGACCACATAGGCGAGCTCGTCGGTGGCGGTCTGGCTGGACTTGGTGATGCGGTACAGGCGCCGCGACAGGGTCTTCATGATCCAGGCCACGCCGGGCACCATAAAGGCCACGATCAGCGTGAGCTGCCAGTTCAGATAGATCAGATAGCCTAGCAGCGCGATCAGCGTGAAGCCGTCGCGCGAGATGCTCATCATGGCCTGCACCAGCTGCTGGGCGCCGGTCTGCACCTCATAGACCACGGTGTTGGACAGGGCTGAGGCCGACTGGCGCGAGAACAGGCTCATGTCGGCGGCCAGCAGGCGCTCGAACAGCTTCTGGCGCAGCAGCAGCATGCCGTCATTGGTGATGCGCGCCAGCGCGTACTGGCCCGCAAACTGGGCCAGGCCCCGGATGACGAAAAGCCCGATCAGAAACACCGGCACCGTCCACAGAGGCAGCGAGCCCTGGGTGAAGCCGCTGTCCAGCAGGGGCTTGAGCAGGGCGGGCATGGCGGGCTCGGTGGCCGCGCCCACCAGCGTGGCCAAAATGGCGAGCACCCAGGCCCAGCGCTGGCCCGAGAAATACGGGGTCAGCCGCTTGAGGCGCTGCATCAGCGGCAGCTCCGAGGGCTGGAGGGCGGCAGGCTGGGCGGGTGACGGGGCAGGCGCGGCCTGGCTGGCCTCGCTTGGCGATGGGGACGGAGTGGCTTGCATAAGCGCGTGATTTTAGGGGGCTGCGGCCGGCGCCGATTCAGGCCGTGATCCGCCCGGGCTGCATGGGCCCGTGCACGAGGTGGCGGAACGGCTGGAAAGACGCTCGCGGATTTCAAGCACAAAGGCGGCTTTTATTGTTTGCGAGTGTGACTATGGCTTGCCACGCTTATCAAACAAAGAGAGGATTGGCGGCTCACGCCTGCCAAGATCTGGCATGCTCCGAATCCGAAAAATCTGTCGCACTTGCGTTTGATCACCCTACTGAGCACGTTCTTACATCAGGATGCAGTCAGTGTGTGTAACATTCGCGCTTGTGTTTGTGCCGGGCTTTCCCGGAGATATTGATGGCTGCCAATGACTATTGACCGACTTCCATCCCTTTCCTTTTTGGCGGCAGGGCCGCAAGCTTCACGTAGAGCCATGCTGGCCGCTCTGGCCGCCACGCCAGCCATTCCGGCGCTGGCCCAGTTCCGGGTCGAAGTGACCGGCGTCGGCCTGA
>JAFAIY010000535.1 GCA_019236485.1 Comamonas sp.
GCCGAGCAGGCCCAGGCCGCCGTTGGTGTCGCCGTACAGCGTGCAATAGCCCACGGAGACCTCGGACTTGTTGCCCGTGGTCAGCAGCAGATGGCCGAAGGCGTTGGAGAACTCCATCAGCGTGGTGCCGCGCGTGCGCGCCTGCAGATTCTCTAGCGCCAGGCCCTTGAGCGGCTCGCCGAAGCTGGCCTCGAACTGGCGCGCATAGCAGTCTATCAAGTCCTTGATCGGATGCTCGTGGAGCTTGACGCCGAGGTTGCGGCACAGCTGCACCGAATCATCGACCGAGCCCGCCGAGGAGTAGCGCGAGGGCATGGTGACGCCCACCACGTTGTCGGCGCCCAAGGCATCCACGGCCAGGGCCAGGGTCAGAGCCGAGTCTATGCCGCCCGAGCTGCCGACCACCACCTGCTTGAAGCCGCAGCGCCGCGCATAGTCGCGCAGGCCCAGCACGATCTGCTGGCGATAGAACTCCATGAGCGGCAGGCCCTGGGACGCAACCCGGCCTAAGCCGTCGCCATGGAGGGGCTGGAAATGCCCTTGCTCATCGAGCTTGAGGGTGTGGATATCCTCTTCAAAGCGCCTGGCTTCGAAGATCACGCCGGCTTCGGGCTCCACGGCGAAGGAGGCGCCGTCGAACACGATCTGGTCCTGGCCGCCGATCTGGTTCACATAAAGGATGGGGAGCTTGTGGCGCAGCGCGGCCTGGGCAAAGATCTCGTGGCGCTGCTCGCGCTTGCCCATATGGCTGGGGCTGGCGTTGATGCTGATGACCAGATCGGGGGCCGCATCGCCCATGCGCACAAAGGGGTTGGTGGCGTAGTCGGCGCCCTGGTCGTTCCAGCCGTCCTCGCAGACCAGAAAGCCCACCTGGCAGCGGCCTATGCGCAGCACCTTGGCCGTGTCGGCGCCGGGCTCGAAGTGGCGCCGCTCGTCGAAGATGTTGTAGGTGGGCAGCAGCTGCTTGTCGTACTGCAGGCGGATCTTTCCGTCCTTGAGCACCAGCAGGCTGTTGTGCAGGCGCTTGCCCGGCCCCTGATGTCTGGTGGGCGCGCCCACCACCCAGTGCAGGGCCGGATATTGGCGCGTGAGGTCCAGCAGTTCCTGCAGGCCCGCGTCCAGGCGCTGCAGAAAGCTGGGCTCGTCCAGCAGATCGCCCGGGTAGTAGCCGCAGAGCGCGAGCTCGGAAAACACCACCAGATCGGCCTTGTCCTGAGCGGCCTTGGCGGCCGCCTCGCGCATGCGGCGGATATTGCCGTGGATATCGCCCACCATATAGTTGAGCTGGGCCAGCGTGACTTTCAGCATATCGCTCTCCTGGGCCTGTCAGGCAGGCTGGGCTGCGGGTTCCGGAATATTGAAGACCTGGCGCAGATAGGCCAGATAGGTCTCGTCATGGCACAGCGTCTTGCCCGGCGAGTCCGAGATCTTGGCCACGGTCTGGCCGTTGGCGTGGGTGAGTTTCATCACGATATTGATGGTCTCCAGCCCCATGTCGTTGGTCAGCCGCGTGCCTATGCCGAAACCGCACTGGATGCGATCGGCAAAGCGGTGATACAGGGCCAGCGCCGTGTCCAGATCCAGTCCGTCGGAGAAGACCAGGCGCTTGCTCTGCGGATCGATGCGCAGCTTGGCATAGTGGGCCAGGGCTTTCTCGCCCCATTCGAAGGGGTCGCCCGAGTCGTGGCGCAGGCCGTCGAAGAGCTTGGCGAAATACATATCGAAATCGGCCAGAAACGCGTCCATGCCCACGGTATCGGTCAGAGCGATACCGAGGTCGCCGCGGTACTCCTGCACCCAGTCCTCGAGGGCGGCTACCTGGAAGTCGCGCAGCCGCACGCCCAGGGCCTGATAGCTTTGCATGTACTCGTGGGCCATGGTGCCTATGGGCACCAGGTTCAGATCACGCGCCAGCAGCACGTTCGACGTGCCCTTGAACCACTGCGAAGTCTCCCGCGCAAAAGCCTGGACGACCTCGCGCTGCCAGGGGCCGGAGAAGCGGCGGCGCACGCCGAAGTCGAACAGCTCGAAGGGGTTGTGCCGCTTGGCCTCCACGGCCAGATGCTTGAGCTGGGCCAGCTTGCTGGCCAGGCGCTTGCGGCCTTCGATCAGGGCGGCCTCGGCGTCGAAGCGGCGGAAGTACAGTTCGTTGACTATGGCCAGCACATAGATCTCGAAGCCCATCACATGGACCTGCGGGCCGCGTGCCACGATGTGCAGCGAGTCGCCCTCGGCCCAGGCCTTGATGAAGGCGCGCTGGAACTGGAAGATGCGCAGAAAGTCGATGAAGTCGCTTTTGATGAAGCGCAGGCCGGCCAGATAGTCCAGCTCGTCGGCGGCAAAGCGCAGGCTGCACAGCGCATCCAGCTCACGCTCCACCTCGGGCAGCAGCTCGGCCAGCGCAAAGGCCGTGGGGGTGCGGCACACAAATTCGTACTCGGCCTCGGTCTGCGGGTGGCGGTGCAGCATGGCCTGCCACATGGTGAACTTGTAGAGGTCGGTATCCAGCAGGCTGGTAATGATGGGAGTCATGCCGGGTTCTTCTTAAAAATATGAGCTGTCAGCGCTTGTAGCTCAAGGCTGGCGGCTGATTTGTCTCATGAGCCAAGGCTGGCGCTGGTTTCGCAGCGTACACCGATTGCGCGCATGCGCTGCAGGAACTCGGCCGCGGCCCGTTCGAAGCCGGCCACGGGGCTCATGCAGTCGGTCAGCAGCACGAGGCGCGAGAGGTCGCCGCCCCAGTTCTCCACAATGTGTTCGGTGGTGGCGCGCACGCAGTGGCTGCTGGCCTGGCCGGCAATCACCAGAATGCGGCTTTCGCGCAGCCTGGCCAGCAGGGCGGTGTTGAGGCCGGTTTCGGGGTCCTGCGGGTCGGGCACTTCGGCGCGTAGGGCGCTGTAGTGTTCGGTCCATGGGTTCATGCCCTTGAACACATGGTGCACGGCGCGGTGTTGTTCCTGCTGCCACCGGCGGCAGGCGGCCAGCACGCTGGCATGCACGCCATGGCCCCAGCTGCCGATCTCGCAGTGCAGCGGCCAGACCATGAGGGTATAGCTGCCCTGGGCCTCGAGCTGGTCCAGATAGGCCAGGGTACGCGCCCGTTCTGAGCCATTGCGCGGCGCAAATTCACCAGCGCGAACCTGCGCGGCCGTGATCTGGGTGAAAGGCTGGACGGCGCTGCCGTCGCGCTGCTGCCAGAAGGCCGGGTGGGCAATGTCGTAGGCCTGGTGCGAGTCCAGGGTGATGATGACTTCATCCAGCAGGCTGCCCTGAGCGTCGATCCAGCCAGCGAGGCGCTGCATGTCCGCGTGGGCGCCGGCCACGGGCAGGGCGGGGGCAAGCGGCTGTGGATCGCCGGGCGAGCAGGGCTGCCAGTCACGCGGCAGGTCGCAAAAGTCGTTTTGCGGGTCGATGATCAGCAGCTGTGTGCGGTCGGAACTCATGGTGTTTACCTTCCATGCATGTGCGATGGCTGCAGTCTAACACTTAAAATAAATTTGCAACTAAGTAAATTAGAGATGCTGTGAAATAATCAAAGCAAAGATGATCGAGTTGGTAAAAAAATGAATCAAACCACTGAAGCCAGAATGCCGGTGCAGGTCAGCGTGGATGTGGTGCTGCTGACCCTGGTGGAGCAGGAGCTGCACGCGGTGCTGCTGCGGCGCGCCGCGGCGCCGTTTGCCGGGGTCTGGGCCTTGCCCGGTGGCTATATCCATGCCGAGGAAGATGCGGACGCCAAGGCCAGTGCGGCGCGCGTGCTCAAGACCAAG
>JAFAIY010000606.1 GCA_019236485.1 Comamonas sp.
GATCCGCGCGTCAACCAGTGGGGCGGCGCCATCGCTCTGGGCCACCCTCTCGGAGCCTCGGGCGCGCGCCTGGCTACCACGGCCGTGAACCAGCTGCATGCGCTGGGCGGCCGCTACGCGCTATGCACCATGTGCATAGGCGTGGGCCAGGGCATTGCCGTGATTCTCGAAAAGGTCTGAAGCCCGGGAATTTGAGAGCCCTCAGCCCGTGTAGCGCTTGGCTCTCAGATTGTTTTTCATCTGCTCCAGCGCCGGCTGCAGGGCCGGGCCTATGCGCAAGGCCACGCAGGTGGCCAGCACGTCGATGATCAGCAGGTGCAGCAGCCGGGACACCATGGGGCTGTAACGGTCGTAGCCTTCGGGGTGATCGGCGGCCAGGTGGATCTGGCAGGCCGACGCCAGCGGCGAGCCACTGGCCGTGATGGCAATCGTGGTCGCTCCGTTCTTGCGAGCGATATCGGCAGCATCCATCAGGTCACGCGTGCGGCCGGAGTTGGAGATGATGATCACGCAATCGCCTGGCCCCAGCAGGGTTGCGCTCATGACCTGCATATGGCCGTCGCTGGTGGCGAGACTGGTCACGCCGAGGCGGAAAAACTTGTGCTGCGCATCCAGCGCCACGATGCCCGAATTGCCCGCGCCATAAAACTCTATGCGCTTGCCGGTCTGCCAGGTCGCGGCAATGGCCTGGGCCGCCTGCTCTATGGCTACCGTGCTGGCCGCGTTGCGGTACTGCAAAAAAGCCGCAACCGCGTTGTCCACCACCTTGACCATGACGTCGCTGGTCTTGTCGTCGCTATCAACGCTGCGATGAATGAAGGGCACGCCCTCGCTGACGCTGCCGGCCAGCTTGAGCTTGAAGTCCGCCAGCCCGTCATAGCCCATGCTGCGGCAAAAGCGCACCACCGTGGGTTTGCTGACATGGGCCCGCAGAGCCAGCTCACGCACCGGCAGATGCGCAAAAGCTCTTGGATCGCTCAATACCAGACGCGCAACACGCTGCTCTGCAGGCGCCAGAGATGGGAGAGAGGCCGTGATGCGATCAAGCATATTGTCAGCAGCTATGACAGGAGCAATTAATAAACGCCAAACCGGCAAGCATAAGACCGAAGTGGCCCGCGGTACAAAAGACTGGAATAAAACGCCGGCATTTCTGCAAATAAATCCCAGGACCGTGACCCGCGCAAGCGGATTTTCTCCAGCACCCAAGTTACCAGCGTTGACCTGTCTCGTTTTCAGCCTCCGCTTCAAGCCCTACACTTGCTCACCAGCCTGAAACACAGCAAAGGACGGACATGAATCAGTTGGAGGCGCTCAAGCAGTTCACAACCGTGGTCGCGGACACCGGTGATTTTCATCAACTGGCGCAGTTTCAGCCCCAGGATGCCACGACCAATCCCTCGCTGATTCTCAAGGCGGTCCAAAAGCCCGAATATGCACCGCTGATGCGCGCCACCGTGGCGCAATTCAAGGACAGGGCGCTCGACGAAATCATGGACCGCATCCTCGTGCGTTTCGGCTGCGAGATTCTGAGCCTCATCCCCGGCCGCGTGTCCACGGAGGTGGATGCGCGCCTGTCCTTCGACACGCAAGCGACCGTGACCCGCGCCGAGCGCCTGATCGAGCTCTATCAGGCCGCCGGCATCCATACCGAGCGTGTACTCATCAAGATCGCCGCGACCTGGGAGGGCATTGAAGCAGCCCGTATTCTTGAGCAGCGCGGCATTCATACCAATCTGACCCTGCTGTTCTCCTTCTGCCAGGCCGTGGCCTGCGGTCAGGCCAGGGTCCAGCTGATTTCGCCTTTTGTGGGCCGCATCTACGACTGGTACAAAAAGCAGGCCGGAGCGCAATGGGACGAAGCAGCCATGGCCGGCGCCAACGACCCCGGCGTCAGCTCCGTGCGCAAGATCTACAACTACTACAAGCACTTCGATATTGCCACCGAGGTCATGGGTGCAAGCTTTCGTAACACCGGCCAGGTTCTGGCCCTGGCCGGCTGCGACCTGCTTACCATTGCGCCCGAGCTGCTGGCCCAGCTGTCCGGCCAGGACGACTCGACCAAGCCGCTGGCCCCCTCCCTGGTTCCAGCAACGGCCAAGGCTCAGAACCTGGAACGTGTGCTGTATGACCAGGCCTCGTTCCGGCTGGCACTGAACGAGGACGCCATGGCCACAGAAAAACTGGCCGAGGGTATTCGAGCCTTCGCCGCCGATACGCAAAAGCTGGAACTGCTGATGCAGCAAGCCGCCTGATCCACTGGAATTTCTTTTGACCGCTCTTTGTCATGAACTGCCTGCCTGGCAGACCCTGCAAACCCATCACGAGTCACAGATCCGGCAGCTGGATCTGCGCCAGGCCTTTGCACAAGACTCGCAACGCCTCGAAACCTTGAGCATGCAGGCACCTCATGTGTTTGCCGATCTATCCAAAAACCTGTGGACGGCAGATACGGAGCGGCTGCTGCAGCAACTCGCGCATGAAAGCCAACTGGCCGCCAAGCGGGACTCCATGCTGGCCGGCGCGGCCATCAACAGCACCGAAAAGCGCAGCGTCATGCACTGGCTTCTGCGCACCCCCCTGGATGCAGGCATGCTGGCGCCATCGCCGGTGCTGCAAGCCTGGCAGCCCGATATGAAGACTGCCCTGCAGGAGGTTCATGACACCCTGAACCAGATGCTGGCCCTGGCCGACGCAGTCAGGAATGACCGCCAGATCACCGACATCGTCAACATCGGCATAGGCGGCTCGCATCTGGGGCCCGAGGTGGTGGTCAACGCGCTCGAGGACTGGATAGACACGGGGAAGAATTTCCACTTTGTCTCCAATGTCGACGGGCACGAGCTCGG
>JAFAIY010000597.1 GCA_019236485.1 Comamonas sp.
GCCTGGCTGGCGGTGCCCGTCATGGCGTCACGGGCAATCTGCATGCCAGGCGCCACGGCCGCAGCACGGGTATAGGTGGCGATCAGGTCAGCGGCGGCCGCTTTGGCCAGCTCGTCCAGCATCTTGGCCGTTTCGTCAAACTGCGGCGCCATGGCCAGCAGTGTGGCGTAGGCCTGACGGCCATGATCCGTCGTCAGGTCCAGGCTGGACACCAACTGCCGGAAGCCTTCACGGGTGGTCGGCAGCGTCAGGCCCAAGTCGGCCAGCTGCTTGGACATTGCGGCCGTGCTGTTGTTGGCGCGCTCAGCTTGGCTGTAATACGCCTTGTAATAGGCCTCCGATGCCGAAATATAGGCATCGACGCCACCAAAGCGCTCCACCAGCTTGGAGGCCATGTCCGCACCGGACAGACCCACGCTGTAGATCTTGCCGCCCATGATGTCCAAACTGGCGTTGGCCACCGTGAGGCTGGTGGACATGCGCTGCAGCGTGGCCGAGGCCGTCTCGCCGGCACGTGTGTATTTGTCGGTGCCCAGCACCAGAGCGGCCATGGAGTCGCCGGCGGCCGTCATTTCCTGCTGCAGGCGGGCGGTAATCTGATCCCCAGACAGCCCTTGCGTGCTGAAGCGGATCTCGCGGGTGTACTTCTTGACCGCATCAGAGGACTGGCCCAAGACCTTAGCCTGGTCACCAATGCCTGTCTGGAGGACTTTAAACGCGGCCTGCAACTGGTTATCCGCAGCGAACCCAGCATATTGAGTCCAGTTGCGGTCGCTACCGAACCAGCCGCCGTCCTTCTCAAACTCCGCATAGGAGCGCATCGAGCCGCCGAGACGCCCGGCAACGCCGCCTCCGGTCTGCTCCACGCTGCCGCCAAAGATGCCATTGGCCAAGCCGCCCAGAAACGACCCCACCATGGTGCCGATGCCAGGTGCAATGAAGGTGCCAATGGCCGAGCCGATGGCGGTGCCGTATTGTCCCTTGGAGAGCGCATAAATGCTGCCCAAGTAGCCAGCGGCAGAGCCGATGCCGCCCGACATGCCCGGCACTCCCTTGAGCCAGGTGTCCACGCCCTGCACGGTTTGGCCCAACGACATGAGCGAGGAACCTGCTGTTTCCCAGCCCTTGGTGACCAGGTCCATGCCGCTGCCCATGAGCCAGCTGCTGCTCTTGGCGCCCCAGGTGGACCAGTCCGTCAGGCCGCCGCTGAGCACACTACTGAAGCCTCCCGCGTTGCCAGCCAGGCCGACGCCGGCATTGCCGGCCGTCGCCATTGCGCCGCTACCCGTGACGCCCAGCAACTGCCCCACCACTCGCACAACAAACGGCTGCGCGAAGGCTTTATAGAGCTGGTCTGCAACCGTGGTTTTAAAGGTCGTGGCGAGCGAGGTGGTGAAAGACTTCCATTCACCCTCGCCGCGATTGAGCATCTCGGCAAAGCCTTTGCGGAAAATGTCGTCGTACTGGTCCACGGACTGTGTCCACTCACGAACATAGACACGGTTTGCGGCAGCGGCCTGGGCCTGCTCGGCCGCCGCAGTGGCATCGGCCTTGAGCTTGGCGGCCCCGACCTTGTCAGCAGGGTTCTTCTCGTCGATCTCGGCCAGTTTGCGCTTGAGGTCGATAGCGATGCGGTACTGCTCCAGGGCAATGTCCCGATCACGCTGCGACATGGTCGTCAGCGAGATTTCAAACCGCACTGCGTCGTTGGCTTCCTGCACGCTGCGCGCAAAGTCGGCCACCATCTTGGCCGATTCGTTGTAGCCCTGCGTCTTGGCGAGGTCGCGCTGGGCCTGAGCCTGAGCCCGCAAAGCCGCGCTGGCCTGGCCGGACAGGTCGATACCATCCATGGTGATGGCCTGGCGCTCGAGGGCGGAGGCCATCTCTTCCACACGCGCCTTGCGCAGTTCCCCCAACGCCGCGCCCGTCTTGCCGATCTCTTTTTGATCCAGCTGCGCGATATACAGGTTTTGCTGAGCCTGGCGAGCGGCATCCTGGTAGCCGTCGACACGCTTTTGCAGGGCATCCGCCGCCTGGTCGTCATTCTCTTGCTGCTGACGCAGAGCAGCGGCTTCGATATTGACCCGCTTTTGCTCCAGCTCGGCCAGCTCGCCCACCACATCGGCCTGCTTCTTGGCCGAGTCCTTGCGACCCTTGAGCAGCGCCATTTCGCTTTCCAAGGCCGAGCGCTGGGCGTCAATATCGGCGAGCTGCAGTGCGGTGCGGCGCTCCAGCGCGTCGGCATCACCGATCACGCCACGCTTGTGCAGTGACTCCACCTCGGCCAGGCTGTCCGCCGTCTGGGCCGCCAGCAGCTTGTAGCCATGCTTGGTGGCCGCAATTTCCGCATCAATGCCATGAGTGCGCGCCGTAGCCGCGCCCGCGCCCAGTGCCTTGATCTGTTTGTCGCGTTCGTCGGCCAGGGCCTTCTCGGCTTGGGCCTGCTCAGCCTGGGCCTCTTTGAGCTTCGCGGGGTTGAAGTCTGGTGACTCCCTGGAAATCTTCTCGAATTCCTTAAAATTCTTCTTCGACGCGGAGAGCTTGTCGTTGTATTCCTGCTGGATGGCCGTGGCCGTCTTGACCCCGTCAATGGACTTGCGCCAGGCCTGCTCCGCACCCGAGACCGTCAGGCTGAGCTGTCCGGTTGCGCCAGCCGTGGCGGCCGAGGCCTTTTCCACAGCATTCAGCGAGCCGGTGACGGCCTTGATCTCGGCGTCCGTGGCGCGCAGCTTGGAGTCGACGCCCACCTGATAATCGTTGCCGAAGAAAAACTCCAGCAGACCGCCGCCCTTCTGGTCCAGCAGCAGCTCGTCGCGCTTTTCTTTCAGGTTGTCGAGATGCCCTCGCAGACGGGCAATGTCGCGCTCTTCCGCCTGGCCACCATTGGCCACGGCCGCGTCAATACGCTCCTTGGACTGGCCGACCTTGGCGGTCTTTTCGGCCTCCCAACGCGCCTCGACCAGTTTTCCGATCAGCACCGTGAGCGCAGCGATGGCAATCCCCACCGGGCCGCCCAGCGCACCCATCACGACCCCGAATGCGCGCCCAGACAAGGATGCGGCATTCTGCGCGGCCGTCAGCCTACCCGTCGCAGCCGTGGCCGCATTTTGCGCAGCGGTCTGCGCCGTGGTCGCCGCCGCAATGGAGGCCTGAACGCCCGCCTGCTGCCGACCCAGGGTGGCCAACTCGGTCATCAAGGCCGCATGCTGGGCCTGGGCCGCCGTCAGCGTCTGCGTGCCTTCGCGCACCAGAGCCAGCGCCATGCTCTGCGCGCCAGCGGCACGGGCAGCAGCGATCTGCGCCTCGGCCTGGGCCATGGTGGCGCGCGCCGCGCTCATCTTGGCGACTACATCGGCACGCGCTGCAACAATGGCCTCTTGGGTGATCTGCAGGGTCGCGAGCTGGGCTGCCTGCGCCGCGACCTCTGCCCGAGCACGGGCGGCATTGGCGTCCAGCTCTGCCAGGTAGGCGACCACTTTCTCCCGCGACGAAGTGGCCACTTGTGCGTTGCCGGTGGCCTCCGCAGCCTCCTGCACCATCGGCAGGCGCGATGCCTGTGCAGCCTCCCGCTTGGCTGAATTGGCGCTGGCCATCTCCCCCACAAAAGAGCCCAATTTCACCGCGCCATAGGCAGTGGCCAGGGCGGCGACGGCCGCACGGTGCTCCCAGACTACAGAAATGCCGGCACGCCCCATGGCTGCAGCGTCGGCCAGCCCCTGGGAAAAGCTCTTCAGGTCGTTGACCAGCGCCGGATTCAGCGTGGCATTCTTGCTCTCGTCAAACGTCACGAACAGCTTGGAGACATCGTCCAGAGCTGTTTTGGTGGCCTGAATCAAGGGGCTCATGCCCTCCGATGCCACTCGGACGGCGCCCTCTTTCACGCTTTCGAGCTTGCCCTTGAGCGTGTCGTTGAAGGCCTCGCTGGAAGCCTGGAACCCCTTTAAACGGTCCATCAGGAACTTGAACAGCCCCTCGCTGGAGGCCTTGGCCGCCGCAATGTCCGAGTCCTTGAGGCCCAGCGCCGTCGCCAGTTGCGAGCCCGCTGCCGTAATGCCGCCCGCGACCAGGTCGCGCAGCTCCTGCACCACCTGGGAACCGGACAGGCCAATGGATTTAACGGCATTGGTGCCCACCACCGTGAGCTGGCGGACTTCCTCCAGCGTCATCTTGGCGCTCAGACCCGGGGCCAGCAGCGCCTGGAACACGCTGGTCAGCTCCTGGCTGCTGGCGGCCGTGCGCAGCGCATCGTCGTTGAGCTTGCGGACGTACTCGCTGGAGATCTTCAGCGCCTGGTTGTAGTCGGTCTGGTGGCCGTTGATGGCCGTCATGCTGCCCAGGATGCCGGCCATGCCGACCTGGCTGACTTCTATTTCTTTGGAGAAATTGAAGGCATTGCGCGGCAACGATGTAATAGCTTCGGTAATCGCATTAATGGCAGAGCCAACGATATGTAGGCCCGCTGCGCCCTGCACAATATCGCGCACGGACATATTGACTCTGGCCAGGCTGCGCGTTGCGCGCTCCGCGCTCTGTTCGGCGCGACTGCCCATATTGTCAAACTCACGGCCAATGCGTGGCAACTCAGTCGTGACCGACTGGGCATCCACTGTCATCTTGATACCGATTTGCCGCACCGCGCTCATATCGTTTAAAGTCCTGGGCGTATGTTTAAATATCTGGCGCTGTTTTTTGCTGGTCTGGCCTTGACCGTATCCACCCCATATCTAATGGGATGGTGGGTTGCGCTATGGGCTATTGGCCTTCCGGCCTGGCTTCTGTATTGCCTGGCAGCCAGATAAATAAGGCGCGGCATTAGCGCGCCTTATTGCGTATCTGCACTGTCTCGTCTTCCAAAACCTGCAACTGCAGAAACACGTCCTCTTCCTGATCTGCAGGAACCCGGTAACGCCGCATCACGACTTCTACGCCGGGATAATTGAGTCCCTCCCAAATCACGCCCCCCAGGCCTACCGAGGTCTTGACCCACTGCGTGCTGCATCCCAGATACACGTCCCAGGCCCTCGCATGCTCCGGCCATAGTTCGTAGTTGCTGGGTGCTGCCTTCTGCTGGGCCCTGGGCAGCAGCCGATCAATATCGACGCGCAGCAGCTCGCAATCCGTGCGCAGTTCGTCGTTTACGACGTGACGCCTGGCGCCATCGAGCCCGAAGTAGTGCTGGACGGCGCCCCGAAGTTTTTTTCTGCGGCCGCACGCTGGTGGACGAAAAAGTGGTCAAACCAGGAAATGGCCATGGCTTCCTCCATGCCAGAGAAAACGGCTTCGGTCGCCACCCGCTCCGCGTGGCTGTATGGCACAGGCTGGCCCGTTTCATCCAGCATGCCGCCCCAGCCGGCCACAATCTTGTCCAGCAGTTGCTCGGTCTTGATTTCTCCGCTGACAAACTGTTTTTGCAGCGCATCACGCTCATCTTTTTTGAGGCGATGAAATTGCGCCGTAAATTTGTGCTCAGCGAATTTGCCGCCGTCGATGGGAATAAACAGCGTTGCCGGGCATTCAACGACGGGCTTAATTTGGCTATTGGCAATAACTACGGCCATTTTGTTTTTCTCCTGAAAATATAAATAAATAGGGTTAGCGGACGATGATTTCCCACTCGTCGTTTCCGACAAGAGGCACATAACGCAAAGGGACCGTGATCTGCTGGACGCCATCCGATTCGCCGAAACTGGGTTTGCCCAGTTGCACGTTGGGAGCCTTCAGCTCGATCACATTGGTTGCTCCTGGGCCATGCTTGAAGGCCAACGGGCCTCGGGCCGAGGTACGGGCCAGCTCCACCCAGTTCTTTTCCGATACCAGCGTGTTATCGAAGGTCACGCTGCCCGTGCTCTTGCGGCCGGTGATCTCTACGGTGTCCACATTGATCAGGTCACGCTTGATCACCGTGTTGCCAAAGTCGAAGCTAAAGGCGCTGGCAGCAACCGCCACACCGTGCAGCGCCAGGGTGCTGTTGGTCTTGTTGATGCCGAAGGGGCTCTGGAACTTGGTGTAGTTCACCGCGGGCAACGCTGCATCGGTTGCGGCCTGATAGGTGCCAGTCACCTCAAACTGGAACTTGGGAAGGCTCTTGGCATCCCCCGTCAGCTTGACGTTCATCATGGCCGCCGTCATTTTTTGCAGATTGCGCCCTACCGCGATGTAGATCGTCACGCTCTCATGGCCCTGAGAGACCTGTGCAAAGCGCACGTCCGTACCCGCAGTCACCGTCACACTGGCACCGGCCGCACGAAGCAGTGGCTCATAGCCAGGCAAGTCGCCTGCCGCCGCAACGCCCGCAGCTTCGACAGAAAACGACAGCTTTGCGTACTGGGTCACCATAGCGCTGCCACCATCTCCGAAATAGGGCCGGATGTTGTTGCGCTCGACCTCATCGCCTTCCAGGGGAGTGAAGGTCACATCGCTGACCAGGACGGCATTGGCGGCGCCAGTGGGAATTGCATCCGTGCCCTTGGTGGCTTCCACCTTGGCCAGGATCACGGTTTGATTGACAAAAATCGCTTCAGACATTGCAGTCGCTCCTATTTAAAGATGGGGCTCAGGCCTTGCGCACGGTGCGCTCGATCAGCGTGCGGGTGCCGTCCGCGTTGCGCTGGTAGAGCCCGCCCTTACCGTGGTGCTCGTCCTGGGCGTCGGTTTTCTCCTGCGCCTGGGCAAGAACCAGGGCGGATTGATCTCCTTCGCCAGAGCCATCGGCGGTGGTCTGGGCTTTTTCCGTGGCATCGGCTGCCTTTCGGTTGTTCATTGGTAACTCCAGGTTTTCAGTTGCAGGACCACGGAGTGGCACAGCACTCCCGCGAAATTGACAGGCCCGGCATCCACGACCTGGACGCCATCGGCCTCGGATTCCCCTCCCAGCGGCCCCGGTTGGCACACGCCGCCCAAGGTGGGGTCAGCCCGCACCAGGGCACGGAACTGCTCGACCAGGTCATCCAGCTCCAGCTCGGTGGCATCGGCATCGCGGAAGGACAGATAGCCACGTATCTGCCAGCTGTGCACATTGGCCGTGCGGTGCAGATTCGGGCTGCGCTCGACAGTGGCGCTGCGGCGAATCCACCAGCCGCGGATCTGCTGCACCCCACCCGTAGGGGTGAAGAGGTAGAGCTGCTTGAACTTGTCGTTGCCCTCGGCAAAGCGCTCACGGTCATGGACACGGCCGATTTCCGGCACCGAGGCCAGGGCCGCGACGATGGCGGCGCGGTGCTGCTGCAATGTGCTCATTGCCCGCCCCCGGCCAGATGGCCTGCCACTCGGCCGGCGCAGTCCTCAAACAAGCGCAGTACCTGGCTCTCTGTGGCGGCAATGGCCTCGCCAAAAGGACGCTGAGCCTTGGTGCCTTTGCGGGCGATCTTTCGGGCGACCAGGAAGGCCACGCTCTTGATCTCCTTGGGCTCGCGCACGCCCAGCACCGCCTTGACCCAAGGCTCCAGCGCGGCCACGGGCGGCATATGCGGCTTGGTGCCCAGCTCGACAAACGTGGCCGATGGCTGGGAACTGCCCACCGTGCCGATGACACCCACAGGCGTGGAAAACGCATCGCTGGAAATGCTGGCCGCAGTCATGCCCGTGTGCTTGGGCATGCGCTCCTTGGCTTCACGCTCGACCAGCAGGGTGCCCTGGGTCATCGTGGCCAGCAGCTCCTGACGCGTCACTTCTGGCGCTTGGTGAAGGCCCCGTGTAAAGGCATCCAGGCCAAACAACGTAAGGTGCAGACCACTCATATCCCACCTCGGCCCACCAGCTTGTGGCGAGGATTGCGGCGGGGCCAGCTCACGACCGCAGACACAGCAGACCCTGCGACCACATCCTGGGTCGTCGGGTCCAGCTGCCCAATGCCCGCAAAATAAGCAACCCTGTATTCCTTGGCACGAGCGGCATAGTTGCGCGAGCGGCTTTCGGTGCGTGCCATGTCCGAGCCCATCGTGGTCTCGCGGTCGCCTGCAAAGCGCGTGGCCAGTTGCTGGCACAGCAGATGGGCGGCAAAAGAAGCCACGGCCAGGCGGTGGCGCTGGGGAATGCTGTCCGAGCTGGCGTCCAGCACATGGGGCAGTTGGTAGCTCACGCGCACCAGGGCGCCGTCAGGCAGGGCCTTCTCGCTCTCCAGGCCCCAGCCCGTGGCCGTTTGGTAAGCGTCCGCAAACACCAGGGAGGCGGGACGCCTGCCCACGGGAAACTCCACGGCTTTCACGACCGCGCTGTCGGTCCAGCCAGCTGGCACCGGGCCAAACACACCCATCGCGGGCCAGATCACCTCTTCCACTTCCAGGCGAGGCAGGTCTTCGCTGTAGCGCATGCGCGCCTGGTCGATGGCACGGTCGCGCACTTCAGCGGTGATCGCATCGTCCTGGTCGGGGACCATGTCCTGAACCAGTTGCTGAATGTCTGCAAGCGCCACTGCGGCTCCTCGTGTTTAAAAGTGGGTGTCGGGGTTTGCGAAGGCTCCGGGCCTGGGCGGTCTGGGGACTTGGCAAACCCGCCCCTTGCGGGGACGGGTTGGGAAGGCTCAGGTCGCGTCAGGCAACCACGGCCTTGGTGAAGGCGCGGTAGTCGGTCACAGCGCCGCCGTAGATGTGGCGCAGCTTGTAGGTCAGCTTGTCGGCGGCGAACATGGAGCCCACGTTGGGTGCGTCCTGCACGAACAGCTCAGGCTCCTGCTTGCCATCCAGGAAGCCCAGCTCGATGCCTGGGATGTCGGCGGGGTCGGCAGCGGTGCACCAGTCGTTGGCGTCCTCCCAGTACCAGACCGGGATGATGTTCATGGTCAGCGACTGAATGAACGTCTTCTCGTTGTTGCTGGACAGCTTGAACAGGTCCACGGCCGCTTCCTGCAGATCGGCAGGAACCAGCAGACGCGTGGGCGTGATGCCGATGCGGTCGTCGCTGCTCAGCTCGGTCTGCTTGAGCATGGCCAGGCGGTGGGCGGCCAGAGAGGCCTTATCCAGGGCCGCCGTGAACAGGTTCTTGTGGTCCGCGTGGAACAGAGCCTTGCCGTCATAAATCGCTGCGTTGGAGCGCAGGAAGTCGAACACGAACTTGGCCAGGGTGCGCTTGGCTGCACGAGACAGCTTGGTCGGGATGCGGCGGATCACGCCCACATCGTCGTTCTTGATCATCTCCAGCGTCACGTCCTCCGTGCCGCCGCGCTTGGTCACGCCGTAGGTAGCCTCTTCATCGGTGGGGCTGGCCAGCGGCTGATAGTCCGCGCCTTCGGCCACCACCGGCAAGTCGCCATAGCCGCCCCAGCGGGTGCGGTGCTGCATGCGGAAGTCGTTAACCGGCACCACGTTGACCAGCTGACGCCAGCCCTCGAAGTCCACGGCCGCCCGATATTCGGACAGCATGCGGCGGGTGACGCTGTCGCCCAGGACTTCGCCCAGGGAAGAGCTGCCCAACGACTCCACCAAACGGGACTGGTCGCATTCACGCAGACGACCCGTGACCAGGCGGTCGCCCGTCATCTCGATATAGCACTCCTTGAAGGACTGCACGCGGCCATGGTCCTTGTGGTCCGGGTTCCAGAAGGCGTCGAGCATGTCCTTCATGGTCAGGCTACGGTCGCCCATCACGATGGAGCCTTCGCCGAACATGGGCACGCGCACGGTGCCCGATTCAGTCATGCGGGCGATGTATTCGCCCTCGGCCTTGATCAGGTCTCCCACGGCAGCCTCGGTCAAGCGGTCAGCGCCTGCCGTGGCCACCTGGGCCTGCAGACGGTCTTTGGCAGCTTGAGGCAGCTTGGCCAGGTTGATACGGTCGCGGGCTGCACTGCGCAGCTCAAACACCTGCAGGTCGGCGCGGGTCAGCGGGGCGTTGTCACCCGGAGCCTCGGTCACGCGCTGCGTGCCAGGCTCGGGCACCAGGGGGCCGCAGACGGCTTCATGCAGGTTGAGCACCTCGTCGTCGGTGATGGTTTCCAGGTTGATGGCGGCATGCTTGGCCGGGTTCTTGGCCTTGATGGCCTCCAACA
>JAFAIY010000659.1 GCA_019236485.1 Comamonas sp.
CGAGTACCGGAAGGTCTTGCGCGCGAGCGCGTCAGAATATTCCCGATAGATCTTCCACGCGTAGGCGAGGAAAACCGCGCCGAGCAGCACCGCCGACACGAGGTACACAGACCCGCTCATGCCGGAGATGAATGGCATCAGCGTGACGGCAAACAGGATCACGGTGTACAGCAGGATGTGCAGACGCGTGTACTTCTCGCCATGCGTGTTCGGCAGCATCGGCAGACCGGCCTTTTCGTAATCCTTGCGGCGATAGAGTGCGAGCGCCCAGAAATGCGGCGGCGTCCACACGAAGATGATCAGCACGAGAATCCAGGCGTCGCCGGGCACGTGGCCGGTGACGGCCGCCCAGCCGAGCGCCGGCGGCATCGCGCCGGAGGCCCCGCCGATCACGATGTTCTGCGGCGTGGCCGGCTTGAGCACCACGGTGTAGATCACGGCATAGCCGACGAAGGTGGCCAGCGTCAGCCACATGGTCAGCGCATTGGTGCAGACCCAGAGAATGGTCGCGCCCACCATGCACAAAATGGCCGAGAAGGCCAGGGCTTGCTGGCCGGACAGCTCGCCGCGCGCCGTGGGGCGCCAGGCCGTGCGCTTCATCTTGGCGTCGATATGGCGCTCCACCAGGCAGTTGAACGCGGCGGCGGCGGCGGCCACCAGCCAGATGCCCGCGCAGGCCTGGGCCATATGCAACCATTGGGCGCCGCTGGGCCAGCCGGGCACGGCCAGCACCATGCCGATCAGCGCGCAGAACACGATGAGCTGTACCACGCGGGGCTTGGTCAGCGCATAGAACTGACTCAGGCGCGAGGTGTTGTCCAGCAAGGCTTCACTTTGATTCATGCAATCACTCTTTGTGCGCGCCGCCTCAGGCCAGGCGCTGCGCAGTTCTCGGGCCTGCGGTGTCGGCGACGACGGCGGCATTTGCGCGCGTCACGGCCAGACTCCAGACCACAATCGTTACCAGGGCCGCGGCTCCACCTGTGTGAAGCACGGCCGCCACCAGAGGCCAGTCCAACACCACATTGGACAGACCCGTCAAAACTTGAAGCAGTACGAAAAACGCCAGCAGGCGGCGCTGTTGGGCCAGTGCCGGTGTGTGGCCCAGCGCCCACCACAGCGCGGCCAGCGCCAGCACCACCACATAGGCCATGAGGCGGTGGCTGTAGTGGATGGCCGTCAGCGCCTCGAAGCTGATGTTGCTGCCGTCGGCCAGCAGGCCCAGCGGGCGCCAGATCTGCAGCGCTTCGTCGAAATTCATGGCCGGCCACCAGCTGCCGTGGCAGGTCGGGAAGCTGGTGCAGGCCAGCACTGCGTAATTGGTGCTGACCCAGCCGCCCAGGCTGACCTGCAGCACCAGCAGAATCAGGCACAGCCACAGGGCGGAGCGCAGACCCCGGGCCAGCGGCGCGGGCGTCAGCCCGGCCTGCTGCCGGCTCAGGGCCGAAGCCGGTATGCATAGCAGCGCCAGCAGGCCCGTGCCGCCCAGCAGGTGCAGGGTGACTATCGCCGGGAACAGCTTCATGGTCACCGTCAGTGCGCCGAAAGCCCCCTGGATGCAGACCCAGAGCAGGGCCAGCGTGGGCCACCAGGGGCTGGCCGCGCCCGTCGCGGCTTCCGGATTGCCGGTGCGGCGCGCGGCCGCGGCGCGCTTCCACGACATCAGAGTCATGGCAATGATGAGAACGCCCACGGTGGTGGCCAGATAGCGGTGAATCATCTCCACCCAGGCCTTGCCATGCGTGACGGGGCCGGTGGGCATGGCCGCCTGTGCCGAGGAAATCTGAGCATGGGCCGCGATGGGGCTGGAGGTCCCATAGCAGCCGGGCCAGTCGGGGCAGCCCAGGCCCGAGTCTGTGAGGCGCGTAAAGGCGCCGAACAGCACCAGATCGAAGGTCAGAAACAGCGTCAGCACGCACAGCGCCTGCAGGCGCTTGCCGGGACCGGTGCCGCGATTGCGCCACCATACCCAGAGCAAAGGCCCAAGCGCCAGGCACAGGCCGAAAGCCATCAGCTCCAGGGCCGGAGCCAGGTCATACAGCGCCTGCTCGCTCATGCGCGCACCTCGGGAGCTGCGGCCATCCGGCCGCCAGCCGTGCATCGGATCGGGC
The DNA here is from genome assembly GCA_019236485.1 of Comamonas sp. GTDB lineage: Bacteria > Pseudomonadota > Gammaproteobacteria > Burkholderiales > Burkholderiaceae_C > Comamonas. The sequence goes on from JAFAIY010000659.1 coordinate 2,112, forward strand.
GATGCGCGGCAGGCGGAGCAAAGTCGCAAAAAGAGATCGACATGGTTAGGCGGACGCGGGCGAGACTTGTGGTTATGGAAGTGTTGGGGATCGCAGCCCGGTGCGGCATGGGCGAAAACCTGCATGGGCTAGCGGCTCGTAGGCGAAGCTTCAGTCCAAATGCAGGCTGTTTGATCCTGCACAATTTTACTCGTGCGATTTGTGGCAAAGCCGCTGCAACCCAAGTGCCCCTAATAAAGCCAAGGAAGGTGAGAGCTCGGTCGCGACTTTTGAGGGAAAGCCCGAGCCGAAATTTGGCCGCGGCGACAGATTTTGGGCGGATGGCGCATGGGCTTGATGTACGATAGTGTCCATACCACGCGGCCCCGGCCGCGATCGCGTATCCGGGCAGCCATTTCGCGGTCTCGCCAGGATATGCGGGCGTCGTTCAATGGTAGGACTCTTGCTTCCCAAGCAAATAACGTGGGTTCGATTCCCATCGCCCGCTCCATTTTTTCAATAAAATCAATGGCTTACTGCGTAAGCCTGTTTTTTGGGGAGTAAATGGGGAGTTTTTGCCAATGAAGCTCTCCAGTTTCGCCTGCTCCAGATCGCCGTGGCCATCGTCCAGCCACTTCGCGTAGACGTTCAAAAACATCTCCACTGAGTGCCCCATCTGGCCCGCGGCATACGCCGGCGTTGCCCCCGCCATC